>USDI01000005.1 GCA_900553305.1 uncultured Lachnospiraceae bacterium | reverse complement strand
TGCATAATGGAACGAATGTAATATCGGAAGCTGCAATATCACCTTCCAGAGTACCTCTTGTGAAGTCCGGTTCGGAACCGGCGGGCTCAAGAAGTCTGTGCTGGATGAGCTGATATTTTACGGCTCTGGTGGAGCACATCTTGCATTCCGGCGTATTTCCACAATGGAATCCCATAAAGGTATCGGTTAATGCATAGTTATATTTGCCAACGATGTCTTCATCGTAAATGTACTTCGGTACAGAGTTGTTGATATCAAGCAGGGTAACTGCATCTTCGGATACGCAAAGTCCGATGTACTCGCTTAATGCTCCGTAAATATCTACTTCACAGGATACCGGAATACCACGGGAAGCTAAACGGCTGTTTACATAGCAGGGCTCAAAACCAAACTGTGAAGGGAATGCAGGCCAGCACTTGTCAGCAAATGCAACATACTTTCTTGCTCCCTTGTGGTTCTCTGCCCAGTCAAGTAAGGTAAGCTCGAACTGAGCCATCTTTGCGTTGAGGTCTTCGTAATAGCATCCTTCACCCATTTCCTTCGCCATGTCTGCACATACTTCCGGAATACGGGGATCGTTCTCATGCTCCTTGAAAGAAACAAGAAGGTCAAGCTCGGAGTTCTCTTCGATCTCTACGCCAAGTTCATATAAGCCCTTGATCGGTGCATTACATGCGAAGAAGTCCTGCGGACGGGGACCAAAGGTAATAATCTTAAGGTTCTTAACACCGATGACGGCACGTGCAACCGGTACGAAATCACCGATCATTTTTGCAATGTCATCTGCGGTTCCAACCGGATACTCCGGAATATATCCCTTAAGATGACGCATGCCAAGGTTGTAAGAGCAGTTCAGCATACCACAGTATGCATCGCCTCTTCCGTTAATCATATCGCCGTCGCCTTCTGCTGCTGCCACGAACATACAGGGGCCGTCAAAGTTCTTTGCAATCAGGGTTTCCGGTGTTTCCGGTCCGAAGTTTCCTAAGAATACAACAAGTGCATTACACTCTGCCTTCTTCACATCCTCAACCGCTTTCAGCATATCCTGTTCATTCTCAACAGTTACCGGGCACTCATATAAGTCACCCTTGTATGCTGCCTTGATTGCTGCACGTCTCTTCTGGGATAATTCGATCGGGAAACAGTCACGGCTGACTGCCACGATACCAAGCTTTACTACTGGTAAATTGTTCATGTTTCTTTCCTCCATTTTCTTAATATAACTTAATAAAATCATAACATTTATAAAGATAAGTTCTCTCCAACAAGTCCCATCGGGCTTCCTTCCGGAAGTCCTCCTTCGGGATGTCCGAGAAGCCACTTATTTACTGCGGTTAAATGTCCGTCTTCTCCATTGGCATGCTTGGACTTCAGATCATAATTGGTTCCCTTCGGAAGTACAATCGCTACCTTAAAGCCATTGCCGTCCACGCCACACGGTGCATAATGCAGTGTGGTTGCAAATACTTCCACGCCGGTTCCCTTCGGTACAAGGAATGCCTCTACCTTGGAAGTATCATAGGTGAAGTCAGATGTAATATCTGCTTCTAAGCCAAGCATTAAAATTGCATCGGTTGCTGCTACATTGATCTCGGAATCACGATGATATTCCAGTGCATTCAGCATATGATTGTGTCCATTGCAGTAACCGATCTGGATCGGCATTTCCCCATAGGTCTTCGTGGATAATTCCTGCATGACAGGAAGTGCTTCCAGTGCTTCACAGCCCGGAACATACTCTACACCTTCCGGTAACGGAGTCTTCTCTTCCAATGCTTTCACAAGCTCTGTGAAATCCACATTGGAGATCACTTTGCCATATTTCTTAAAACGTTCATCGGTAACCTGATAAATCTGCATCTTCTTTTCCTCCTGATAAAATTTTCTAAACCATAACTGTTCCATACCTTCACAGTTACTCAAAACTTAAATATCTTAAGATCACTTCTGCTCTTATTTAATAATATCAAAAATCGGCTTGCAGGCAGGATAAATCTCCTTGAACTGCTGATAACGCTCTTCATACTTTGCCACAAGCTTCTCATCCGGCTCTACGGTATCAATGATCTTCACAATCTTTGCGGCGGCTGCTTCCACACTTTCAAATTCACCGCAGGCAACGGCTGCCAGCATTGCACCGCCAAGGGCAGGGCCTTCTTCACTCTCGATCACATCCACCTTTAAGTTCAGGATGTTCGCGATCATCTTTTTCCAAAGAGGACTCTTCGCTCCACCACCGCAGATCTTGGTGCGTTCAATCTTAATTCCAAGAGACTTCGCAACCTCGAAGGAATCACGGAGTGCAAATGCTACACCCTCCAGAACGGCCTGTGTCATATCGGCACGGGTGCTGTCCATCGTAAGTCCGATAAATGTACCTCTTGCATTCGGGTTGTTATGAGGAGAACGCTCTCCCATCAGATAAGGCAGGAAATAAACATGGTTCTCACCAAGCTTGTCATCCGTAATCGGCTCCTGCTCCTTCGCATATTCCTTCGTTCCGATAATTTCTTCCATCCACCACTTGTTGCAGGAAGCAGCGCTCAGCATACATCCCATCAGATGGTAATGACCGTCTGCATGTGCAAACGCATGAAGGGCATTGTGCTTATCCACACCGAACTTATCAGAGGAAATAAAGATCGTTCCACTGGTTCCGAGGGAAATGTTACACATTCCGTCTCCAACGGTTCCGGTTCCGACTGCGGCTGCTGCATTGTCACCGGCACCTGCTGCCACTTTAACCGTCGCAGGAATGCCCAGCTCCTTCGCAACTTCTTCCGTAACACAGCCGACACATTCATAGCTTTCATAAAGCTTCGGAAGCATTTCTTCGGAAATACCACAGACTTCACACATTTCCTTGGACCACTTACGATTCTTCACATCCAGAAGAAGCATACCGGAAGCATCGGATACATCCGTGCAGTGTACTCCGGTCAGCTTATATGCGATATAGTCCTTCGGTAGCATGATCTTCTTAATCTTCTTGAAGTTCTCCGGCTCCTTGTTCTTTACCCACAGAATCTTCGGTGCGGTAAAGCCGGTAAAGGAAATATTCGCGGTATATTCGGAAAGCTTGTCCTTTCCGATTACATTGTTCAGATAATCACATTCTTCATAAGTTCTGCCATCGTTCCATAAAATCGCGGGACGGATCACCTGATCCTGATCATCCAGAATGACAAGTCCATGCATCTGCCCGCCAAAGCTGATTCCGGCAATCTGGCTCTTATCGGCTTCCGCAATCAGTTCCTTAATGCCTGCCACGGTCTGCTCATACCAGTCCTCAGGCTTCTGTTCCGACCAGCCCGGATGCGGGAAATACAGCGGATATTCTTTGGATACAATTTTGTGAATCTTACCTTCTCCATCCATCAGAAGAAGCTTCACGGCACTGGTTCCTAAATCTACCCCTATGTATAACATCATAACCCTCCTTATTGTTCTGAATCGTTATCACTTTAAGACTTTTCGCAAGTCTTATGCGCAGGTTGAACACGTGTTAAATGTTCTGTTTTTATCGTATCATTTTCCCATTCCCATGTCAATAAATACCACTCGAAAATGCATCCAAAAATATGACTTCATTTTAATGCAAATTGCTGAAAACTCCTATCGGAAGTAGGATAAATTACTGCTCATCACCACTTCCAGTTTGGAGTAGTGCTTCTTCTCGGAAAGCCGCTTTCCGTAGCACATTTCCTCGAATAAAAGCTTCATTCCTTCATAGGCCTGCTTGTTCAGATCCTGATAAACCACGGCATCGATCAGAGAATCCTGTACATCCTCCATAATCTCCGGATAAAGGTCAAATCCCGTAAGCCGTAAATCCTCTCTGCCTTCTTCCTTAAGCGCATCTGCCACCACATCCAGGCGGTAGGTCAGGTCAAAAATTCCGGCAAGATCCTTATTCTTCACAATCGCGTCTTTCACTTCCCGCCGGATCTCCTCTTCCTCGGTAAGTCCATGCACCACCGGAAGAATCTCACAGGAGGGAAACTCCTGCATCTTCGTGAGAAATGCATTGAGACGGTTCTGAATATCGCGGTTTGTCAGATATTCCTCCGTCACCGGAACGAAAATACTGCCTCCCTGCGGAAGCATTTTACCAAGAAGCTCTGCTGCCAGCACACCACTCTGATAGTAGTCCACACCGACATAATGATTCCCGGTATTTTCTTGAAGATCCCGGCTTAAAAGCACAACCAGGCACTTCATTTTCTTAAGCTTTTCCAGAATCTGCCGGATCACTTCCGTATCCGAAAAGGCAAGTACAAAGCTGCGCACGCCCTCCTTCAGCATCTGATCCACCGCTGCCATCTGCTGCATCGGGTTATGCACATCGAATTCCGAAATCAGGATATTCAATCCGTCATCACCGAATTCCCGGATCGCACGGTCAAGACCTTTGCGCACCTCCGGTGAAAAATACGCCGAACTCTTAGAACGGAAGCCTACATAACCGATCGTATACTGCCGGTTCATGGCGAGATTCCTGGCGTTTTTATTTTCTACATAGTGATACTTCTCAAGGGCCTGCTCTACCTTTTCCCTCGTTTTGTCACTGACAACTCCTTTATTCCGGATGACCTTATAGATCGTCGTTCTGGAAATCCCGATGATTTCAGAGATTTCCTCAAGCGTCATTCTCTGGTCGCTGTTCCCTCCGGATTTACTTTCGATTTTTACTTCTGTATCCAACGTGTTCTCCTACATCTGCTTTCTGACTACCAGATATTCGTCTCCCGGGATATAATACGGACAATCCCGGTACTCATCTGCTAAGAATCTTGCCATCTCGTCCTCATCCAGATCCATTTCGCAGGTATAGCATTCATAATCCTCGTCGTACACATAGTTGTTACACTGCTCACAATTTCCTTGTGGACGCTGTTTGTTCTTTGCTTTATTCATAAACTGACTGCCTCTGTTCCATGTCCCTATCTGGTATTTCTGCGATCCAGCTTCTTTGACAGAATCGTTCCGATTACCTGTAAAATCTGTACCAGTAAGACAAGCAGCACTACCGCAATAATCATAATGTCTGCCTGATAACGGTAATATCCGTAACGCATCGCAATATCACCAAGACCACCGCCACCGATGGTTCCAGCCATTGCGGAATATCCTAAGATCGTTCCGAGTGCAATGGTAGCTCCGACAATCAGGGAGGTTCTTGCCTCTGCAAGCAGTACCTTCCAGATAATCGTCCACAGGTTTGCACCCATACTCTGTGCTGCTTCAATTACTCCGTGATCCACTTCCAAAAGGGAAGATTCCACCATACGCGCAATAAACGGTGCTGCCGCAAGAGCAAGCGGTACGATGGTTGCTGTGGTCCCGTAGGTTTTCCCTACCAGAATACGGGTAAACGGCATAATCAGAATCATTAAAATCAGGAACGGAATACTTCTTGTGATATTCACAATCACATCCAGAATCCGGTAAATCACCTGATTCGGGCGAAGTCCCTTCGGTGCCGTTACGACTAAGATAATTCCCATAGGAAGTCCTAAAATATATCCAAATAAAGTTGACATCAATGTCATATACAGGGTTGCCCCGGTACCTTCTGCCATCATGGCAAGTGTCTGACTATCCAACATAATGATCAAGCTCCTCTACTTCTAAATTTCGATCCTTCAAATACTGGATCATCTTCTGTGCAACCACCGCATCCTCCGGAAGCTGCAGAATCATCTGTCCATGCGCCACACCATTAATATCCTTGGTGTCTGCCTGTAAGATATTTACCGGCATCCGGTGTGTTAATACCATATTGGCAATGACCGGTTCAAAGGAAGAATTGCTCTTAAATACGATACGGATGCAATGCTGTCCCTTCATTTCGTCATAGTGGTTATCTTCATCCATCAGAACCAGCTTTCTGGCCGCCTTGCTCTTCGGATGGGTAAAGACCTCTTCTACCGTACCGGATTCTGCAAGTTCTCCATGATCGATAATTGCTACATGCGTTCCGATCTCCTGCACAACCGCCATCTCATGCGTAATAATTACAATCGTAATGCCATATTTCTGGTTAATCTCTTTTAACAAAGCAAGAATCGACTTCGTTGTGGTCGGATCCAGTGCACTTGTTGCCTCATCACAAAGAAGAATCTTCGGATTGGTGGCCAGTGCTCTTGCAATCGCCACTCGCTGCTTCTGTCCACCCGACAACTGTGCCGGATACGCGTTCTCCTTCTCGGAAAGATCGACGATCTGCAGCAGCTCTCTGGCACGCTCCTTCGCCTTCTTCTTGTCTACTCCCACAATCTCAAGCGGGAAACAGATATTATCAATGACTGTTCTCTGCATCAGAAGGTTAAAATGCTGGAAGATCATGGCAATCTGCGTACGAGTCTGACGCAGCTCCTTATCCTTCAGGGTTGCAAGATCCCTGCCCTCTACAACAACCGTACCGGTTGTCGGTCTTTCAAGGAAGTTCAGGCAGCGAACCAGTGTGGATTTACCGGCACCACTCATACCGATAATTCCATAAATCTCTCCCTTATGAATTTCCAGATTAATTCCTTTCAATGCCTCGACATTCTGATCCTTACCGGAGAATGTCTTCGTCACATTCTTAATTTCAATTATTGTCTCCATCGTACTCCTCATTTTATCCTGTGGCCGTATCAGATTCCCTCTTAAGCCCCACGAGCCATTGCTTTACGCGGATTCAAAAAAGAGACCACACTAAGCGTATCATAACACAAAGTGTAGTCTCTTGCAATTCATGTATCTTAATTATGGCAGGGAATATAACAGTGAACTGTTACTCGAGATTTACTTTCTTTTTAAGGATCAGCAGACTGACCACATACATCACAGCCCCAATCACAACCTGCAGCAGGAGTGATACCACCATTACCTGATTTAAGAAGCTGAAAACATAATCATTTTGCAGCATTCCAAGCTGGTCTGCACTTGTCATGAAGATAATCATGGCTGCCTGTGTTACGATCTGTACGGCAACGGTAACTCCGGCATATACGAGGATTGCTCCCGCAACACGGTGACGTGCCCAGAGTTGTCCGATATTCACCGATCCCATATAAAGAAGGGACTTGGATACTGTACCAACCAGAATCAGAATAATCGTAAGCACCATGAAAAGTTCCCAGCCGGTTGTATATTCTGAGTTCAAAATTGCCTGTATATCTGCGAACACATCCCGGAAACTTTCAAACAGGCTGCGGTAACCAACCTCTCTTAAGGCAATAAATGCCACAAAAAGCATAATATTAAACATAACACAGATAATCGACAGCAACTCCCAGATGCTGAAATTAATCATTTTGCTAAGTAAAAGCTGATTCGAGGTTACCGGCAGGGTATGTGTCAGATAGCCTTCGTTGCTGTACATGCTCCGGTAATAACGCACGGCCAGATAAATCGATGTTCCAACTGCACAGCACATGATTGCACCGTAAAAAAGTAAAATCGTTGCACTTAAGATTACATCTGCGCCCCACCAGTCCACCAGATCCCAGACAGGGGATGCACAGAAGAGTCCGAAAATCGTTGCTGCCGCAAACACCGCACCGATTAAAACGGTAGGGATTTTCCATGTAGACTGCCATTCCTGCTTTATTAATTTTCCTAACATGCGAACACCTCCCTGAAATACTGATCCACGGATTTTCCTTTGACCTCACGGATATTTTCTACCGTATCGGTGAGAAGAACCTTGCCATCACGGATGAAAACGACATCATCCAGTACATTCTCAACATCTGCAATCAGATGCGTGGAAATAATAATGGATGCCTGTTCATTGTAATTGCTGATGACGGTTCTTAAGATATAATCCCGCGCTGCCGGATCCACACCTGCGATCGGCTCATCCAGAAGATAAAGTCTGGCATCACGGCTCATAACCATAATGAGCTGTACCTTTTCCTTTGTGCCCTTGGAAAGTGTCTTTACCCGTGCATTGGGATCTATCTGCAGATTATTCAGCATCTGCATCGCCCTATCAGGACGGAAGTCCGCATAAAAATCCTGAAAATAAGCAATCAGTTGTGAAACCTTCATGCTTTCCCTGAAATAAGTTCTCTCCGGCAGATACGAAACAACTGCCTTCGTAAGCGGCCCCGGTGCATTACCGTCAATCCGGATCGTTCCCTGATCCGGTACAAGCAGCCCGCTTAACATCTTAATTAATGTGGTCTTCCCACTTCCGTTCGGTCCCAAAAGACCTACGATACGCCCCGATGGGATCATCAGGTTCATATGATTTACTGCAACCTTTTTCCGTTCATAAACCTTGGTCAGATCACAGATCTGTACTAATTCGTTCATGTTTCTCCCTCCTGCTGCCCAGACAGCTCATAATCCGATATGCTATATGTCTTGTACTTTGCTTCTTGTACTTTGCTTCTTGTACTTTGTGTTTTGCTTCCTGTGCTTTATGTTTTGCTTCCTGTGCTTTATGTTTTGCTTCCTGTGCTTTATGTTTTGTTTCCTGTGCTTTATGTTTTGTTTCTTTATCCTTTGCTGCCTGTACTTTATTTCTTTTTTATTATGGATGTTCTTCCGTCCGGCCTTCTATCTGGCTTTCCGTCCGGCTTATGATTCACTTTCTTTGAGAATCTGCAGAATTTCTTTCTTATCAAATCCCATGTCCTTCATCTTATTGATGAATTCCTGAACCTGACCTCTTACAATTTCATCACGCATCTTCTGAATCAGCTCCATATCATCCGTCACCGTCCTTCCACTCGTTCTCTGTGTCAGTATCAATCCGCTCCGCTCCAACTCTGACAACGCCTTCTGCATTGTATTTGGATTCACGCCTGCATCTGCTGCCAGTTCCCTGACACTTGGAATCTTATCTCCCGGCTGATACTTTCCGGAAATGATCTGCATCTGAATGATTTCCAGAATCTGCGCGTAAATCGGTCTGTCTGAATCCAGTTTCCATGCCATACGCCTCTTCCTTTCTGTTTCACAGTACAGTCCTGCTCTTAGAAAGACCGCTGTCCTCCTATTGATAACGATATAGACTTTACTGCTGTTATTTTACACTGTTGCTGCTTTGTGTCGTTGTATTACTTAATTAATACAATATAGCTATTCTTTGGTTTTGTCAACACCTTTTTTATGTTTCTTTTTGCGTGTTTCTTTTTGCTTAATTCATTATTGCTTTATGTTTCTTTACCTTCTAAATTTTACATTACTCTTTTATTTTATATAGTAGCTTTATACTTTGACTTCATAATGGCTTTATATTGCTTCCGTATGCTCTAGCTCTCCAACTTTATATTATAGCATCATATTGCTTCCGTATACTTTGGCTCTCCAACTTTATATTATAGCATCATATTATCACTATATACTCCGGGCTCATATTATTCACCGGATACCGTTTTGGATATATTTCTGAAATTATTACTCAATATATCCAAAACACACTGTTCTATGAGGAATCATTTCAAATTTTCCGCTCTATTTTGGACATAATGAGAGCATAATAAGATAGAAATATCCAAAATTCTTCATTTTTACAGATTTCATAGAAAAATGAAATAAAAAATTGGACATACCACACCTTTCAACGGCGAAATATGTCCAATTTGCTCTGTCTATTGAATACTTCAGTTATATTGTTGACTATGTCTGCTCAATACTTCAGCAAAACCATCTTCATATCCACATCCCACAATTCACAATTCTTTACTCGCATCACGCATCCCACATCTCTTTACACACATCACGCCTCGGAGAGCACCGACACCAGCGCGCCGATCATAATGGCAAAGTCCCCGATATTAAACACGATCTTCCGGAAAGCTTCCCATGGCACATTGAAGCTCACATAATCCACCACATATTTGCGTTTGAGGCGGTCATAGGTGTTACTGAACGCCCCTCCCAGCAGCATCGTCAGCCCCCAGCGCAACATTCCCTTCCCAAGAAATGAAAAGGTTGAAAGAAAGAACAGCCCTGCAAACACCGTCATTCCTACAGAAATTGCTGCAACAAGCTGCGGATTCTTCTCTCCAAGGTTCAGGAATGCCCCCTTATTGTGATATCTGCGAAGCAGCAGCTTTCCCTTACAGATCGGTTCGCAGCAGTTCAGTTCCTTCTTCTCCTCAATCTGTTTCTTAATATAAAGATCTGTTCCTGCAATTCCCGTGATCGCAAGCAGATGAATAAATAGCTTTCCCATAAGTTGTTTCATTGGATACCTCCCATAATGTTCACTCTGAATGATTTCATTATAAAGATCCTTGTCATGTCCTGCAACTATAACACTAAATAACTATAACCCAGAGCAGCCACGGCATTAAACAACACAACACGAATCAACTACAACACAGGACAACTACAGCACAGATCAACTACAACACGGAACAACTACAACACAGGACAGCTTCCAACACAGTGCAACGCGAAAGCCCGGGGCATTGCCCCGGGCTTTAAAAGGAAGATTTATATCAATCGCCTATACACAACAACTTGATTAAGGTAACATATCGGAGCTTCCGAAGGTTGCTTCCCACTTTGCTGCACGCTCATCCATGATGGCCTGGCCGCCTGCACCCAAGTATTCTTCAATGCCGGAATCCCATACCTTGTCAAAGTCAGCTTCTGCTGCAGATACTGCGGTATCATATACGATATCTCTCTTGCTGGAGAGGGAATCGCCCATACCTTCTTCTGCGGAGATTGCACCAACATTTACGTTCTTACCGGGTCTGTTGTCTGTCTTTGCAATTGCATCTGATGCTTCTACATCAGCAGGATCTACGTTAGAGTAGCTGTATGCAATAGACTTTGCAGTAATTTCAGGGTCTACCAGCTTCAGACCGTTACAGGTAATGGTCATATCAATATTGAAGCCGGAATTCTGGATGGTGTCACCGGTAGAAGCCTTGGTAACGATGGTTCCATCGTCTAAGGTATCATGGGTTACGCCTTCTTCACCGATCTGGAGATACTGAATATGCTCCGGATCAGAAATCCAGTCAAGGTAAAGCATGGATGCTAAAGGTTCATCGTTGGTGGAAGGGAAGAACAGCTTACGGTCAATCGGGCCTGCGGTAAACTTGGTATGAGTTCCCTTGCTGTCTTCGAAACAGTCAACTGCTACAAACTTTGCATCTTCTCCAACCAGTCTCTGTAAGTTTGCCTGAATGGAATCTTCACCGTTACGGAAAGGATAATCCCAGTTATGAGTAAATGCACCAACATAACCAGCCTTTAAGTTATCATCTTCTGTGGTGTCACCGCTTCCATACAGAGCGAAATCTTTCCACATTAAGCCTTCGTTGTACCACTTATTTAAGAGACGGACACCTTCCTTTGTGCCGTTCTGGGTAAGCTTTCTGTCATCAAATCCGTTTACATAGTATTCCTTATCGGAGATATCCGGATCAATAAAGGATTCAATTAAGGTAGCTGCTCTCCAGCCTACATCGTAGCTTACACTGTAAGGAATCATCTTGTCAGCATCTGCGCCAAGAAGTTCATCTGCGTTATCACGGAATGCAATCAGCATATCTTCAAATTCCTGCTTGGTGGTAGGCTCTTTTAAACCGAGCTTATCTAACCAGTCCTTACGAACGAAGGTGTTGATACGGTTGCTGTTTGCAAGCTTTGCTTCAATTCCCCAGATTGTACCGGTTTCAGGATCCTTATCCCAGTAAAGGTTGGTCTCACCAAGCCAATCCCAGAGGTTCGGGAATACAGACTTGTATTCTTCGGTTAAGTACTCGCTCAAATCCAGAACACCACCCATGTTTGCATAGGTCTGAATGGTCGGATAGTCATAAGTTACACAGATGTCCGGAGCATCACCTGCTGCCAGAAGGTTATTGATTTCTTCTACTTCTGTCCAACGGGGAACTGCCTTGAACTCTACCTGTACGTTGTGGTCTGCAAGCATTCCTTCCTGGATATACTTGGTATATGCATTGTTTGTAGGATCAGAACCGCCATCGTTACCACGATCATAAACTTCTACAACGATGGTTCTGGTTTCAGCGAATTTACCATCCACAAGCTGACCGCCTGTCGGATCGGATGCATCTGCGCTGTCAGATGCCGCATCAGAAGTATCGGCTGAGTCCGATGCTTCCGTTGTTGTCGCTGCTGTATCACTGGATGTGTCAGCAGGAGCTGCTTCTTTGCTTCCGCAGGCTGCAAGGGAAAGTACCATAGCACCTGCAAGTAACACGGAAAGTAATTTCTTCTTCATTCTTTTCCTCCCTAATAGAATATTTGATTTATTGAATGCACGGATTGAACTCCAATCCGGTTATTCCTTAACGGCTCCAACGGTAACTCCGTGGATGAAATACTTCTGCAGCCATGGATAGATACACAGAATCGGAACAGTGGAGAACATAACGATCGCTGCTTTCAGTGATTCGGTAAGTCCCGGGGTGGAGAACCCTTCCTGCGTAGCTACTTCCACGCTGTTAATGTTGTTAATGATATTGTAAAGAAGGAGCTGCAACGGATAGTAATCCTTTTCCTTCATATACATCAATGCATCGGAATATCCATTCCAGCGGCCTACGGCATAGAACAGAGCCAATGTCGCAAATACCGGTTTGGATAACGGAATGTAAATGGAGCACAGAATCTTAATATAGGTTGCTCCGTCAATTTCCGCCGATTCCCTTAAGCTATCCGGAATTCCATAAAAGAAACTCCTCAGGATAATCATATTGAAGACACTTAAACAGCTCGGCACAATCAGTACCAGAGGATTGCTTAACAGGTTCAGTGACTTCATCAGCAGGTAGTTCGGAATCGTACCTGCGTTAAAAAACATCGTAATGGTAATGATAATGTTAAAAACGCTTCTTCCTTTCAGATCCTCAAAGATCAGAGGATAAGCACATAAGGTCGTCATAACCAGTGATACAATCGTGCAGATAACGGTAAGAAATACGGTCCAGAAAAATGCCCGGATATATTTTGCGTCACCAAGTACGGTTGTATAGGCATCGAAGTTTAATCCCTTCGGCCACAGATAAACCTCATGCTTCACCAGTGCATCCGTACTGCTTATGGACTTCACCAGCAGGTTCACCATCGGAAGCAGACAGATGATGGCAACTACTACACAGATCAGAACGAAGATCCAGTCTCCGGCTTTTGCAGATTTTGATTTAATCATCGTTCACACCTCCTACCAGATTCCACGTTCGCCGAGCCGTCTGGAAATCCAGTTTGCCAGCAACAGGAAGATTACACAGATCACGGACTGGAATAATCCAACCGCTGTCGTCAGTGAGAACTGAAGACTCTTAATACCGTTGGTATATACAAAGGTGGAAATGACATTTGCCACATTCATAACCATGTTATTCTGGAAAGCAAACGGTCTGTCGAAGCCGCTTCCTAAAATATTGCCAAGGTTCATAATCAGGAGTACAACGATGGTAGAACGGATACCCGGAAGGGTAATATGCCACATCTTCTTAAATCTTCCGGCACCATCTACCGATGCTGCTTCGTAAAGCTCCGGATTGATTCCGGCGATCGCTGCCAGATATACGATGGAACCCCATCCAAAGTTCTGCCATACACCGATTAATATGTAGGATACAATCCAGTTACCAGGCTTATCAAGGAAATGAACTGCCTCAAGTCCCATGTTCTGCAGCACCATGTTCACAAGGCCGTTGGTCGGTGCAAACATCTGAAGTGCCAGGCTGTAAATAATGACCCAGGATAAGAAATGGGGCATATAAGCAATGGTCTGTACCACTCTCTTAAACCTGGTAAATACCAGTTCATTTAAAATCAGTGCGAAAATGATCGGAGCCGGGAAACCAACTACCAGATCAAGGAGATTCAGTACCAGCGTATTCCTCAGCGCATTTAGGAAGTCCTTGTTCTTAAACGCTTTGATGAAATATTCAAAACCGTGCTGTGCGGCCAGTGGCATCTCCCAGACGCTCTGTACAATACTGTATTTCTTGAATGCAATCTGAATATAAACCATCGGAACGTATTTAAAGATGATCAGATACAGCATTGGCAGAAAGAGTAACAGATACAGCTGCCAGTACCGTTTCATGTACACACCGAAGGATTTCCTGTTCTTCACGGCAGGTACTTTTTTGGATGTTTTACTCATCGTAACTCCTCCCCATAAAAATCATTTATCAACTCTTTTGATAAATTGATTATAATATTTCGTTTTCCTCTTATCTTGTCATATATTGCTTTTCATTTCATAAATCTTGCTTTCTTTATGCAATTTATATATATAAAAACTTTTGTGATAGTTTTTATTGTGCGTTTTGCTACAAGTTTTTCAATGTATAGCAATTTTTGTATAGTTCAAATAGCAATTTGCGCAATATATGGCAACTTTTGTATGACACATTGTGCAACTTCTGTAATGTACACCAACTTTTGTAATGTATGTCGCAGGATTGCACTAATTCAAATTCGAAATTTTAAAAACATGTATTCTAAAAGGGCCAGTCTCTCACGACTGACCCTTAATCAAAGAGCGTTGATGTTCAAATAATTCCCGAAACTTTTCATCTGTCATAATTTCCGGGGAGCTTGCTACTGCCACAATTTTTCCCTCTTCCATGAGGGCTGCACGATCCCCAGCACAAGATCAAGGCTCTTGAAAAGCAAAAGCCCATACAATAACCCCTTTTTCTTCCCCAGTAATCCATCGATTCAATAGCGATTTTCTCACGTGTGTTAATACGGAATGACAGAGAATTAAATATGCTCCGCTCTTCGTTATACCGGAACGAGACATTTTTAAACTCGATGCTTCCCGCAATTCGTTCTGCGTTACTGCCTGGCACCTCCTGCATACGGAGACATTCTGTCCCTTCTTCCAGTGGGGTATCAAACGAATGCTGCAACACAGTTTGCATAATAAGCAAAGCAGGCCGTAACCCCGCCGACTGTCAGTTGATTGGATTTCACGAGGAAAGCGGAAATGGTAAACATACACATCTGGGCGATCAGCGATATCCCGGTATTCACCCTTTCTGCCCCGACTTCGATTCTGTTTAAGCCAATACACATTCTGGCTATTTCAATATTTCTCCGGAGAAATTCGGAAAGAATCTGTCTGGACGCATGCAAAAGTTTTATTTCCTGCATTCCATCCAAAATTTCAAATGTCCAGGAGGACAATAAGCCTCTTTTTTGAATAATACGGGAGTTTTCTCTTTTGGCTTTTTCACTGAAAAATCTGGATACATACACGATGACCGGAGTCACAATGGTTGTAAAAACACCCATCCATACATTGGAAAAATATATAAATACCAGGGCAATAACCATATTCATCCCATTGGTTGCCAGTCCAAACAAATTAACGCTTATCATGGTCATAATCTGGTCAACATCATTTTCCATTCTGCGAACCGTAATATGAATGTTAACTTTTCTTTCACAGACTCCCCTTTACCAAACTACACCTCCTATCCATGCACCGAAACTGCAACTGCCGGAAGCAGTTTCTGCTTCCGGCAGTCAATATCATCTTCCTAATAAATCTTTCTTCCTTTTTCATCCGGGATTCCGCACTTACGGTAGAAGTAAGAGTTCACCTGATCGCGCCACTCCCTGGCGTTGGCTAACTGTCGTTCAAACCGCTCCCGCACCAGTGTATAGCTTTCTTCCGGAATCTTTCCTTTCAGGGATTCCCAGACGGTTATCATTTCCCGAACTTCTTCCACGCCTTCAAAGTGGGTATCATAGATGTGCTGCAGCAGGGTCTTTCCGCTTGCAAGCTTCCATGTATAGGGCATGTGGTGGAAGAACAGTAACAGTTCTTCCGGGCACGTTGCCGGATCGTCATACATCGAAGCATTCGGTTCGTAATACTGCTGTGCATATCCTGTTCCGTTATGCGACCGGTCAACGCCAAGTCCCAGATGATCAGCACGATGGTAGGTTCCCCAGCGGGAGTACTCATACCCGTCAATGCTCGGGCCGTAGTGCTCATGCGGTGTCACCATCCAGCCAATACCAAGCGGTGAGGTATATTTCTCATAGGTTGCCCGGGATCCGAGAAGAAGCTTCGTAAGCGGATCGACCACCTCGCAGTCACAGCCAAAGGTCAGCTTCACCCATTCCTTTGCAATTTCTTCTGAGGAAAGAGCAGTATGGAATGCCAGCCTTCCGAATCCGTAGAAGTTTGCTGCTGCCAGATCATTTCCGGTCCAGTTCGCATCATTACCGGTATTGATTACGGCTGCAATTCCGGCATTCCGGTTTCCAAGTGTCCGGCCGCTTACCACATCCGCAACCTTGTCAAGCTCCGGCTGGCAATAGGTTTTAAAATCCAGTACTTCCTTAAATAAAGGTATCAGATAGCAGACATCGATCTGATGTCCCGTATACTCCTGCGCCACCTGAACCTCCAGCATCTGATTGGTCTTTTTTAAACCACCAAGCAGGGGCGAAACTGCCTCCCGGATCTGGAAGTCCATCGGACCATTTTTAATCTGCAGAATCACATTCTCGTGATAGTCTCCATCCATCTGAATGAAATTGTCATATCCGGCACGCGCCCGGTCCGTCTTATAATCCCGCCAGTCCTGCGTACAGTTATAAACAAAGCACCGCCAGATGATGATAGCTCCATATTCCCTCACAATATCGGCAAGCATATTGGCTCCGTCTGCCTGCGTCCTTCCGTAGGTAAAAGGCCCCGGTCTTCCTTCCGAATCTGCCTTCACAAGGAAACCTCCAAGATTCGGGATTCTTGCAAAGACCTCCTTCATCTTCTCTTTCCACCATGCAATGACCTCTTCGTTTAACGGATCCGCACTGTCCGGTCCCCCAAGCTCCATCGGAGAAGCAAAATTAAGACTTAAGTAAAGCTTGATTCCATAATCGGCCAATACATTGGAAAGCTCTGCTACACGGTCAAAATAGCGTTCCGTAATCAGATACGTTGCCGCATCCTTTACATTCACGTTGTTGATCACAACGCCATTTAACCCGACACTCGCCACGAAACGCGCATAATCCCTCGTCCGTTCATTCACCAGAATTTCATCCTCCGCAAAGAAGAAGGATTCCCCGGAATAACCGCGCTCAATGCTGCCATCCATGTTATCCCAGTGGTTCAGCATACGGTTTGGATTGTCCGGATTACAAAGCACATCCACACCTTTCAGGGATTCCTCTATGGCAATTCTGCGAAGCAGGTCAAACACGCCATATAAAACACCCTTTTCTTCGGCAGCCAGCAGAAACAGCCGTCCGTCCTGCTCTTTCAGATGATATCCTTCTGCTTTCACACCGCTTCCTGCTTCGGAAATCCTGCAAATAACGAAGGTTCCATTTTCTGCCTGTGCCAGAGAAGGAAGTGCCAGCATGCCCTGTATTCCACGCTCCAGTTCCAGAAGCGCAGACCGGATCACACGGTGTTCCTTCTCAAATCCATCCAGCCGGTATTTTCCAAAATAGGCTTCATTTCCCTTCGCTGCTCTTGGAAAGTAATTCAGCCACATCTGTGTCCACGGATTCATTCCCAATTCTCCTCCCCTAGGTATTTGATCAGCAGCCCGACACCTTAATGGTGATCTCAGCCGGCTTCTTTCCGGTCAGTTCCACGCTTCGGTGATCCGGTCCGTTCGTTCCTACATAACAGATTGCTTCTCCTTCATGGTAGCAAAGCTTTCCTTCTTCATCGTAAAGTCCGAATGCTTCCTTCGGAAGGTGGATTTCCACGCTCTTCTTCTCACCCTTCTTAAGAGAAACCTTCTTAAGTCCCTTAAGCTGTGCATTCGGTGTATCCTCTGCACAGATCTTCACATAAACCTGAACGGTTTCCGCACTGTCATATTCTCCAAGATTGGAAATCTCTGCAGTTACGGTGATGCCATCCTCCGTAAGCTTTTCACGGTCTGCCTTTACATTGGAAAGCTCATATTCATTATAGGAAAGTCCATAGCCAAACGGATACATGGCATCCTGCTTCATATAACGGTAGGTTCTTCCCTTCATGGAATAATCGGTAAATTCCGGTAATTCATCAATGCTGTGATAGAACGTAAGCGGAAGCTTTCCTTCCGGACTCACATCACCAAACAGAATGTTCGCAATCGCCTTGCCGCCGACAGCACCCGGATACCAGCCTTGAATGATTGCCGGAATATGCTCATCGGCCCAGTTAAAGGAAAGTGCGCTTCCGGAAAGTACCACAAGCACGACCGGTTTACCGCTTTCGTACGCCATCTTCAGGATTTCAAGCTGTAAGCCCGGAAGCTCTAAGTCACGCTTATCTCCGCTTCCGTACTGGTTACCTGTATCGCCCTCTTCTCCTTCCAGAGTCGCATCAAGTCCAAGACACATTACGACAACATCACTTGCTGCGCAGATGCCGCGCACTTCGGAATGACGGTCCTTTCCCTGACTTAAATTACTCATTCCTTCTTTATATAAATGACAGCCATCCGATACGAGCACACGCACCTCGTCACCAACATACTCCTGAATTCCTTCGGAAATCGTATAATACCGGGATGCGGTTCCTTCATAGTTACCAACCAGTGCTGCACGGCTGTTGGCATTTGGTCCGATTACACCGATGGTTTTGATCTTTGACTTATCTAACGGAAGCATATGGTTCTCATTCTTCAAAAGCGTGATACACTTCTCGGAAACCTTGAGATTCAATTCCTGCATCGGCTTGGAATCCACCACCTCATAGGAAATCTGATCATAAGGATTCTCTCCCTTCTGATCGAAGACACCCAGCATCATGCGGGTAGTAAACAGGTGAACCAGTGCTTCATCGAGACGCTCTTCCTTCACCATTCCCTTTTCTACCGCTTCCTTTAAATAGGCAAATAATGTACCGCAGTTTAAGTCACAACCGTTGTTCATGGCAAGGGCAGCAGACTCCAACGGGGTATCCGTTACCATATGGCCTTCGTGGAAATCCTTGATCGCCCAGCAGTCCGATACCACATGGCCTTCAAAGCCCCATTCCTTTCTTAAAATATCCTGTAACAACGTCTTGCTTCCGCAGCAGGGCTCGCCGTTCGTGCGGTTATATGCACCCATCACGGCCTCTACCTTTCCTTCCTGCACGCAGGTCTTGAAAGCCGGAAGGTAGGTTTCATACATATCCTGCTTTGTTGCCACGGCATTGAAATGGTGGCGCAGGTCCTCCGGTCCGCTGTGTACTGCGAAATGCTTGGCACAGGCTGCTGCCTTTAAATACTTTTCATCATGTCCCTGAAGCCCCTCGACATAACGCACGCCCATTCGGGAGGTCAGATAGGGATCCTCTCCAAAGGTTTCATGTCCGCGTCCCCATCTAGGATCACGGAAAATATTGACATTGGGTGACCAGAAGGTCAGTCCCTTATAAATATCCGTATCGTCATATTCCTGCTGCATATTAAATTTGGCACGTCCTTCTGTGGACACTGCTTCTGCCACTTCCTCTGCCAGATCCTCATCGAACGTAGCTGCGAGTCCGATCGCCTGTGGAAATACGGTAGCTACTCCGGCTCTTGCCACACCATGAAGAGCTTCATTCCACCAGTTATATGCCTTGATTCCAAGACGCTCAATTGCAGGTGCCTGATAAAGTGTCTGTTGTACTTTTTCTTCTAGCGTCATCTTCGACACAAGTTCTTTCGCACGCTTTGTATATTCCGCACGCTTTTCTTCATTTCTAACTAATTCCATAAGCTTTCTCCTTGCATTTACCATCTGTCTGCTGCCATACAGCTTCCTTTTTGTTCATGCTCCAAGTATAGGGCATGAGCTACCTTATGTGCATTTTATTTCTTGCGTAGTTCTAGTCAAATATTGCTCTTTCGTTTGACGTTCCCTCAGAAATGGCGTATTCTTATCTTAACTGGTTTTACGAACCTACTTATGGGAGAATCTGACATGATCGCAATTTTAAACGGAACACACGAAACCGTTACTTATAAAGACTTACAGGGCATCCGTCTGTGGCACAACCGGGAATACGAGGATTACCCGCTTCACTGGCATACCGCGCTTGAAATCATCATGCCTTTTGAAAACGAATATACGGTCGTGATCGACGGCAAGCCTCATATCCTGAATGAAGGAGACATCTGGATTACCGCTCCCGGCACACTGCATGAGCTGAGAGCGCCGAAAACAGGGGAACGCCTGATTCTTCTTTTTGACTACAGTCTGATCTGCAACGTCAAGGGTATGGACTCCCTGTTGCAGACCATCCATCCGTTTCTGCTGGTACGCCGTGATTCCCATGGCGATCTGAATGGGAAGCTGCGGTTTTATCTGGAAGAAATCAGCCGCGAATATGACTACTCCCAGCCCTATGCGGAGGCGGCCATCTATTCCCTGATGATCCGCTTTTTCGTGACGCTCGGGCGCGCCAACATCAATCCACAGGAAATGTTCCCCGGCATTACATCGAACAAACAGCACGAATATGTAGATAAATTCATGAATGTCTGCAATTACATTACCGAGCACTGCACCGAAAACATCACCGTGGACGAACTGGCTTCACTGGCCGGCTTCTCCAAATTTCATTTTGCCCGGCTGTTTAAGCAGTTCACGAATACCTCCTGCTATGACTATATCATCCAGAAACGTATTGCTTACGCAGAAAAGCTGCTGATCGAACCGGACCTTTCCATTACGGAGGTCTCCATGCGTTCGGGATTCAACAGCCTCTCTACCTTTAACCGTATTTTTAAATCTGCCAAAAACTGTACACCGTCTGAATATAAAAAACTGAACCGTCCAGGCTCTAAGCCTGACGCTCCCCATGGAGAATCCTAATTCGCCGCTCCGGCAGGCAGGAATTGAACACTTTGAAGACTAATTTGCCGCTCCGGCAGGCAGGAATTGAACACTTTGAAGATCAAAGCAGCTTCCCGGAAGGAAAATGAAGCTGACATCCCATTTGCCCTTTACGGGTGTTAAGGAGAACTCTTTCTCCGTATACTCCCCGCACATCGGGAATTCCACAAGCTGCTTACTTTCTTCCTCTCCCTGTAAAAACCGGATATGCAGACTGTTGCTGCTTTTTGCTGCCCGTCCACAGATCCGGACTCCTGCGGTTCCTTCTTCTCCAAAATCCATTTCCGTATAAGTGATCGTCACATTGTTTCCGATTCCGGTAATCGCACGTTCTTCCTTCGTAAAGGTATCACCATAAACCGAATCCGCTTGTGCTGCATCCAAAGACAGCCATGCCTTTTCCAGCTTTTTGAACACAAAGCCCTTCAGATGGATCTTCTGATGGACGACTATACTGATCGTATTAATGCCGGTAACCCGCTTTGCCAGCGAATAGGTTTCTTCCTGATAGGTGTTCCAGATGGACGGCTTCTGATAGATCACATCCGCAAGCAGTTGACAGCCCTCTTCTCCCGGAACTCCTTCATAGATCCGGATCGGATATTCTTCACTCGTCAATGCAAAAATAGACATCGTGATTTCATCGGACCCCACCGGTCCAAAATCAATGTTTCCAAATGTTACCACGGTTTCTCCATCCCGTGCCGTTGCGACACCGCGTTCATTTCCGTTGCTGACCTCTCCCTGATACGAAGTATATAAACTTCCCGAAATCAACTCATAAGGATTCCGATACGCCTGTCCCATACCTTCTACTGTAAATTCCAACTGGCTGATCACACGGATTCCGTCTGTTCCGCTGCGTGACATGCACCGCAGATAAAAGCTGCCATCTCCCATTGCCTGAAGCTGCGCAGTATGCCCCTGCACCAGGAGATTAACAAGATTGGAATCCACACCATGCTCATCCACCACGCGGAACAGTAACTGACGGTCCGTGGCTTCCTTCGGCTCAATCTCCGCTTCCACGGTAAGATATGGCTGTTCCTTCGAAAGCTTCTGTCCCATAGGAGAGTGTAAGGTAATCTTCCGCACCGGAATCTCTGCCTGTTTCTGTTCTTTCTGGCTCTGTTTTTGTTCGTCCTCTTGTCTTTCTCTCTGTCTTTCTTCGTAATCCTCTGTCAATTCTGTCTGTCCAGGGTCATCGTTTTCTGCGAATGGATCCCGGAAAACTTTACGATAAATACGCTGCGCTTCCTCTCCCTTCATAAAGGGCAGCATCTGATCCATCTCTACGGCTTCACAGACCAGCTCCGCACTCTTTAAGCCCTTTCCGGAAACCCGGATCCGGACAGCACCCGGTATCATTCCTGTCTCAATAATGGCAAGAAGCTTTCCGCTGAACAGCTGGCGGCTGTTTCCCTTGTAGCTGTCCTCATCGGTACTGTCTCCATTATCCAGTCCCACAAGGCGTCCTGCCCCTTCGACCTGCACCGTCACACGGTCTACCGCATTCTCCACCGGATTTCCCTTCTCATCCCGCGTTCCGATTTCCACAAAGAAAAGATCCCTGCCATTGGCCACCGCAACTCTCCTTGACGCCTGTAGCACAATCTCCGCAGAATTGCCAAAAGAAGCTTTCGTTTCGCGTGCTGTCACCTTTCCCGCTTCATCATAGGCAACGGCGTATAACACGCCCTTTTCATAGGGCAATGAATAGTCTGCAATGATATGATGGCCGCTTCCCTTTTCATGCGTTAACTGCTGCCTGCCATAGCTTTGTCCATTGCAGAACAGCTCTACAAAGGGCGCATTGGAACAGACACGGACATCGATGCTTTGCCCCTCATTAAAGTCCCAGTATGGGAAAATATGAATCATCGGTGCTTTCCGGTAATCGGTCCATGCCGACTGCCAGACATAATAAGCATCCTTCGGAAATCCTGCCGTGTCCACCTGTCCGAAGTAAGAGTTCTTCGTGTGATACGGTGTCGGCTCCCCGATATAATCAAACCCGGTCCACAGGAACTGTCCCATGGAAAAATCCATATCCCGGTCTTCACAGACGCACCTCTCCATGGACTTTGCACCCCAGCTTGTCGGACTGTTCCCAAGGCTCGAACACTGCTCATCATCCTCGGTCAGGATACTTGCCCTTAACGGAAAATGATAAATCCCGCGGCTCTGTACAATGGATGACGTCTCACTTCCGTAGATCACCCAGTCCGGGTGTGCCTTATGATGCTCTTCGTAATACTTTTCTCCATAATTATAACCGGCAAGCTTGACTTCCTCCGCACAGTGCTGCGCGTTTTCCCACGGCATATAATTGGAGCCGATTGTGATACCGGCATTCCCCCGGTAATCATACCGCTTGACCAGATCACGCAGTCTCACCGTGATCTCACGCCCATGCGCATCCACATGGGTATCGTATATTTCATTTCCAATACTGAACATGATGACACTTGGATGATTCCGGTCACGCATCACCCAGCTTTCCACATCACGTTCGCTCCATTCCTTGAAAAACCGCGCATAATCATAAGTAGTTTTCGACCGTTCCCACATGTCAAAGGCTTCCGAAATCATCAGAATTCCCATCTGATCTGCCAGATCCACTACGGCAGGTGCTGTCATGTTGTGCGTACCGCGCAGTGCATTCACGCCCATTTCTTTTAAAATTCGGAACTTCCTTGCCATGGCCGTCCGGTAAAAGGCAGCTCCCAGTGCACCCAGATCATGATGCTCACAGACACCGTTCAGCTTCACCTTCCGTCCGTTTAAAAGAAAGCCCTGTTCCGGATCAAATGCAATGCTCCGGAACCCGATCTGACTGTACTCTTCCTGAATTACTTCTCCGTCCTTCCAGAGTTCGGTTTTCAGAATATAAAGATGGGGATGCTCCACATCCCAGAGCTTGGGGGATTTCACACGATAGACACTTGCATTATTATTGACACTATGAGAAGCCATTGTTTCAGAGACACAGCAATCAGCGCCAAAATCTTCTCTCATCTTCCCTGTCACAGGTGCAGCTTCCCCTACCAATTCCACCTCATCCCCAAGCAGCAGTTCGAAGGGCAGCTCGATCTCCGGCTCTACCTCTCTTTTCACATATAAGGTATGACGCACCTCATCCCATGCATCTCCCACAATTTCCGTATCCGCATAGAGTAAAAAGTCCGGTGCCTCCCCATCCTTTTCCTCACACGCTTCCGTATGCACATAGACCCCGTTTTCCCGGATATAAGTCTTTGACGTTTCCTTAAACCATACATCCCGGTAAATCCCGGCTCCGGAATACCAGCGGCTGTTCGGCGAGCGGAAATTTACCGAAACCAGAATCTCATTCTCCCCTGCCTTTACAAAGGGTGTCAGGTCAATTTCAAAAGTGGAATAGCCATACTTCCACTCTCCCGCCTGCTGCTCATTTACCCAGATGGTGGTATCCATGTACACCCCTTCAAAAATCAGGGAATATCGTTTGTTTTCCTTAGGCTGCAGGAAAAAGCTCTTCCGGTAATAACCGCAGCCGTCCCGGTACAGGTTCTTCGCATCCGCAATCAGCCAGTCATGCGGCAGATCCACTTTCTGAAACTCCGTAAGATGCTTCCCTGCCTCTGACACATCTAAATCCGGCTCTCCGCACCAGAAGCTCCATCCTCCGTTAAACAGTCTCTTCATATACCCTCCTTACAAAAGGGCTCATCGGTAAGCCGGCCTGGTTATAAACCAGTGCCCCGATATTGGAAGTCCGGTAGCAGTAGCGGATAAGCTTCACTTCCGTTTCCTTATCTGGGATCGTAAGTACAATTTCCTGCCCTTTAATCTGTGCTTTAGGCTGCAGAACCTCTCCGTTATCATTTACCACTTCAAAATCCAGAATTTCCGTTCCCTTGTCTTCGGACGAGGCATGCAGTCCTTCCGCATGGCTGCATGTTAACCGGATCGTCCGGAGGTTATTCGCTTCATCTGAAGCCACGGTAATCTCCGTTACCTCCGGTCCTTTACTTTCCACCGGAATGCCAAGTCTTGCAGCGGCAAGCAGTGCCAGACGCTTTCCGAGATCCTTCTTATTCTGCGGATGCAGGTCATTGTCCTCGCCAAGATCTATAGTTACTGCAACATCCACATCCGGAATTACTGCGGAGCGGCGTTGCAATTCCCGAAGTACTCTCCACCCCTCTTCTGCGCCCTCCATATCCACCATGAGATTGGGAAGCTCCACGATCTGAAACGGGAGTTTCGGATCATTCCATTCCTTACGATACCCTTCGATCATGCGCCGGAGCAGATCCAGATAATTGTCCGGATGGTGTGTATTGCTTTCTCCCTGATACCAGTTCACTCCGGCAATCGTATACTTATGGCAGGGTGCCGTCATTCCATTGTAAAGTCCGGTCGGCTTCCAGTTCACAAAATCCGTCTCCGGTACATGCTCGCAGGCAGCCCCGATGCAGTAACTCCACGTTCCGTCTAACGGTATTTCTCCCTGCTCATTAAAAATGGCGTACTTCTTTCCTTCCGTAAACCGTCCCTGTGCCTTTTCACTGATGACACGCAGCACAATGGTGTTCGTTCCTTCCCGCAGCAGTCCTTCCGGAATCTCATATTTCCGGGGTGGATACTGATAGTAGGTAATTCCCACCTGCTGCCCATTAAGATATGCCACATCACTGTCCACAATTGTTCCAAGCCAAAGCCTGGCAGGCTTTCCTGCCATCTCTTTGGGCACAGTAAAGGTCCGCTTCAGCCATACACTTCCAATAAATCCCTTTAGTTCCTCTACCTCATCAAACCAGAATGGAACCGTTACCATTCCCCAGTTTTCGCTATTACAGCCCTCTTCTTCCCAGTGCCCGGCCAACCCCTGATCCGCTGCATCAAGACGGGCATGCCACGCATTGCTCTGCTGTTCGTTCTTAAGAAGCTGTCCCTTCACAAACGCTGCATCACTATACTTCTTTGCAAGTGCAAGCTCTTCGTCCATCCCATTCAGCATCTCCCGGCTCATCCAGGATTCAATCAGGGATCCTCCGAGACTTGCATCAATAAATCCTACCGGAACCTTTAAAAGCTCCTGCAGGGCTTTTGCAAAATAATATCCGGTTGCCGAAAACTCCAGAATTGTTTCAGGCTGTGCACTCTTCCACTCTCCGCTTTCAGGCTCTGTTAAGGGTGCTGTAAATACGCCGTTTTCCCGGATCTTAAAGGTGCGGATCTGCGTATTTTTGCAGTCTTTCACATCCTCCGGGAACCGGTCCTTAACCCGGCTCATGGGAAGCTCCATATTGGACTGTCCGGAACAGAACCAGACTTCGCCAATATACACGTCCCCGACAACCTCTTCATTTCCAAGATCATCCCGGAACAGCATGCTGAACGGTCCCCCCGCCTCCTGCTTCTGCAGAAAGAGTGAAAAATTTCCCTTCTCATCCGTCTGCGCCACAGCCTCCTCTCCCCGGAAGGAGACCATGACACGGTGTCCCGGAAGATCCCGTCCCCAGATATGGATTTCTTTGTTTCTCTGTAAGACCATATGATTGCTGATCAATCGCGGTAATTGTAATTCGCTCATTGCCCGTCCCCCCTGCTAAACCTCTCTGTTGCATCCATTTCGGTAACCTTCTAAAACCGTTACCCTTTCCTACTCAACAGTATAGAAGCATCCGGACAATTTTTCTTTGCAATCCCGACCGTCTGTTAATCAAATATTGCTCTGTTGTATCATTTCTGCCTCATGCAGGATCAATCTGTTCCTGCCAGAATGTCAAAGGTTCCTGAAATACTGAGTTTCCCAAAGCCCTCTGATGTCAGATTATTGTCACGAACTTTTTATCTTATTTCAGAGGCGCTTACTCCATGATCCATACGGAAATTCCACTCGATTTCCAGCCGTTTATCCTTATAAACCCAGACTTTCGTGATAAATGTATCAGCCGCTTCCTGTGTCAGTTCCTCAATATGCAGATACCTAAGCAGGTGTTTCCTATCCTCCCCGGTCTGCCGGCATTCCTGCTCCAATACCGCAAGCTTTCCCGCTGCCTTCTCTTTCTTTATTGATAAGGAAGATAACTGTTCTGTCAGTTCGTCGGCCCTTTTCCGGTATTCTTTTCTGTCAAGCTGTCTAAGGGCATATTTCTCATACAGGACATCCTTCTGCGCCTGTATCTGCTTTATTTCCTTCCTGTATTCTTCCAGGTTTGTCTTTAATGACAGAATCCTCGCCTGTAAAAAGAAAGATAAATTTTCCTGCTGCTTCCCTGCATTTCCGTAAAGCAGCAGTTCCTCATTCAACATCATAAGCACGGTTTTCTCCAGCAGACCGGCACTTATACAGGTGCAGCATTCC
>USDI01000004.1 GCA_900553305.1 uncultured Lachnospiraceae bacterium | reverse complement strand
GAAACAAATAATAAATATCCGGAGCAGAAGATTTTGAAATCATGTTCCGGCCATATGGTTCGATCAAAATCAGAAATGATGATAGATTCAAGTCTCTACATTCACAAGATTCCTTTTCGATATGAGGATACGCTGGTGCTGGATGATATTACGTTGCATCCTGATTTTACGGTCCGACATCCGAAAACGGGAGAGTATTTTTATTGGGAGCATTTTGGCTTAATGGATGATTCGGTTTATTGTAAAAATACATTTTCCAAACTTCAACTTTATTCATCAAATAACATCATCCCCGATATTAACCTGATTACGACATATGAAACTAAGGAAAGACCATTGAGCATGGAGAAGATAGAAAGGATTATTACAGAGTATTTTATACAATAAATTATGAAAAGGTTGTTACAGAGTATTTTATAGATTAAACTATGAGAGGTCTGTTACAGAGCACTTTATAGAATAACCTATGAAAGACCGTTGCAGAGTATTTGTGGAATGAACTATAAATGAATTATTGCAGGGGATTTCGTTCTTTCCATAGCATATTTTTAGATAAGCACAGGTAATTGGATATAAACAGGGTAATTGTGGGAAATATGTCCAAAATCAAGGAAGATCAGGGAACAAGGGATAGAGTATATGAGAGATATTGGACATAACAGAGCTTCAAGAAGTGAAAATATCCAAAAACAAGCCATAGCAGAGAAAATCCAAGAAGCTTATCACTTTAATGATGATGAAAATGGATATAAAGAAGCAAATAGCGGGAAATATGTCCAAAATCAAGGAAGATCAGGGAACAAGGGATAGAGTATATGAGAGATATTGGACATAACAGAGCTTCAAGAAGTGAAAATATCCAAAAACAAGCCATAGCAGAGAAAATCCAAGAAGCTTATCACTTTAATGATGATGAAAATGGATATAAAGAAGCAAATAGCGGGAAATATGTCCAAAATCAAGGAAGATCAGGAAACAAGAGATAGAGTCTATGAGAGAAAATGGACATAACAGAGCTTCAAGAAGGGAATATGTCAGACAGAAAAATACCCCTGTACATCAACCGATGTACGGGGGTAATAATCTCATTCATATAACTATTTCATTTTACTTACTGAACGCTTATAGAAGTGATGTGAGGGTTAACACCTTCATACCAGTATAAGAAGCCTTCCATGTCAACGACATCGCCAACCTTGAGGTTCTGAACTGCCTTGTAAACATCGCTGTCCTTATCGCAGAGATAAGATTCAACAGTGAAGCTGTAGGTGTTTCCGTCAAGGGATACGTTGAAGTATAAGTCATCGCCTTCTGTACCGGAACCATCCCACTTGTAAAGGAATGCATCACCGGCATCGTTAGCAGCTTCTACGGTCATACCCTTGAAGGATACGAACTGGTTCTGGTAATCAATTAATTCATCCTTGCCAAGTAAATCGGTAACATCCTTAGCATCAGCAACGAAGGTATCGGTATCTTCGATTTCGTAAGTAGCATCAACGATTTCTACTTCGCCGGACCACTCAGACTTGAAACCGGTAACTTTGATCTTGGTTCCCGGAACAAGCTTGTCATAATCTTCCTGAGAACAAGGCATGTTGTAGATGAAGAAAGCGCCATCCTGATTCTGGGTGTAGAAAGTAGCCTGTCCAACACCGTTGTCTTCCCACCAGCCCTGCTTAGCCTGTACATAAGTCTCTACGCAAACCTCGGTATCAACATCAGCTGCAACATAATCAGCGTAGCTCATAACGCCTTCGGTAGCAGCAGCGTCTGCGGTTTCAGCATCAGCCTCAGCAGTATCAGCAGCTTCAGCGGTATCTTCTGCTTCTGCAGCATCTTCTTCAACAGCTTCGGTAGCGTCTTCTACTTCGGTAGCAACTTCTTCTGTTGTACTCTCTGTAGTATTGGAGCAGCCTGCTGCTACAAGTACGAGAGAAAGTGCGAGTGTTACAAGTAATGATTTTTTCATAATAATACTCCTCCTAAATAGATGTGATATCACACTTGGTGATAACTTCATTAGTAAAAGTTCTGTATACAATACCTCTAATATGTATGGTGTATCAGAACTTCTGATTGTAATTGATAAGGTTGATAAAACTTTATCAATTAACTGCAATTCACATTATACCTTAATGTTCTGATAAATCAATGGTGATTTTGCCTATTTTTTCGCTTTTTCATCGCTTCGGATATAACATATAGTAAAATTCCTGCCCATGTAACGGCGAGAGCCGTGAGTAAAATCACTGCTGTCTGGGGCAAAGGTCCTAAATCCGTCTTGCCGGTGGAACTCATATTCTTCTGATCAAGACGGTAAAGGGAGGTCACATCCTCGAACATTTTCTGCATAAAGGCATCGTCTACCGTCTGTTTCCGGCGGGTGGACTTCGTGACATTCTCGATCATCTGACCGGCAGCATCACGGAGGGAAGCGGAGCCGTTGAATACCGGAGTTACAAAGGTGTGATCGGTGTTATCAAGCAAAAGTTTGGAAGCTTTGATCTTCACATCGTAGTGCACGTTGTTGTCTTCTCCGGCACGGGATAAATAATCCTGATATTCGGCGGAATCCTGTGCTTTCGAAGTGACAGGCACATAACCTTCGGTTTCGGAATACGCGATCTGCACATCATTGGTGAGCAGATACTGGGTGAACAGCCACGAAGCAAGCACTTCCTGCGAATCCTTCTTATTGAAGACACAGACGGAGGGTCCCTGGGAAATCATCTGCGGGTTCTCCGGATCAAACTGCGGAATCATCATCACTTCCGTGTCAAAGTCAACGAGCGCATCTTCGCTGATGTCGGAAAGCGGGGCATGGGTTCCCATCCAGGTAGCGCCGGCCGTTGAGTCGATCGCAAAAATACATTGTCCTGCATTCAGGAAGTTCGCCGGATAACTGGAAATCTTAAAGGTGGAAAAGGCACCTGTCTTCGCATGGGAAGCAATGGTATAAAGCAGTTCCGTGGTAGTATCGTTAAAAATTTCAATATCGCCGCTATCGGTCGAATAGCCGGCTCCCTTCTGCTTCAACATCTGGATCATCATGTTGTCAGTGGACTTATCAATGAAAGGAATCATGACTTTCTGACCGTTTAAAGCAAAGGTGCCATCGGCGTTCTGCTTCATGGCAGCCTCGGAAACCTCCCAGACGAAATCCCAGGTCAGCGTTTCCGGCAGGGTATAGCCGAGTTGTTCCACATAAGTCTTATTCACATAGCAGGCTTCGGTGGAGCGCATATAAGGCAGTGCATAATAATGACCGTTAAATTCGCATTCATTTAAGAACTGCGGAATGATTTCCTCCTGTGTAGGCCCGTCAAACAGAAGCTCCGACCCGCCCAGTCCGTATTTATCATTGCTGAAAAGAGTGTCTAACGGGACCACAACGTTGCTTCCGGTGAGGTAAGTAGCAATATGATCCGGATAGGTGATGCAGACATTGGGCGTGGTGTCCGTTGCAATGTTGGTGATGACATCGTTGTAAATCTTGCCGTAATCCGTGTAGAGACGTAAGTTTACGGTGATATTGGGGTACAGATCCTCAAAATCTTCAATCGCTTTCTTGTAGATTTCGGTCTGGGTTTTATTGGTATCATTCTTGGCCCAAAAGGTAATTTCATAATTCCGGGAGGTGTCGAAGTCCTCCGGAACGGTGAAATCACTCTGTCCCCTGGAGCCGTGGCAGCCGGTAAGCCCGAGCGCGCCGGCAATCAGGGAAAAAGTAAGCAGTAATTTTGAAATGGTATGTTTTCTCATCCCTTTGTACCTCCTCTCGATACGCCTGCCATGACCTTTTTACGGAAAATCAGGAACAACACGATAAGCGGCAGGGAAATCACTACAACCGCAGCCATCATGGCGGGGATGTTCTCACGGCCGAAGCCGTTTTCACGGATTTCCTGAATACCGTTGGATACCAGATAGTAGTTCGGATCATCGGTAATCAACCGTGGCCATACATAGGAATTCCAACATTCGATGACTTTCAGGATAATGATGGTAATGAGTGTCGGGCGGCAGATCGGGATCATGACCTTACGCAGGTAGCGCAGATCCGAGGTGCCATCCACCTTGGCGGCATAATAAAGCTCGTCCGGAATCTGTGCAAAATTTTCACGCAGCAGATAGATGTAGAAAACCGAAGTCACGGACGGCAGAATCAACCCTAAAAAGCTGTTCCGCAGATCGAGGTTTGTAATGGTGACAAAGTTCGTGATGATCACCAGCTCGTTCGGGATCATCATTAAGGACAGGAACAGCGCAAAGGCAATATTCTTGCCGCGGAATTCCAGTCTTGCAAAGGCGAATGCAGCAAGCGTAATCACAACCAGCATAATCGCGGTGGTAATCACGGTAAAAATCAGGGTGTTCCAAAGGTATCTTCCTAAAGAAACCGTGGTAAATGCATCGATATAGTTCTGCATCGTCGGTGACAGGGTAAAAAATGATGGAACATATTCACTGTTGTAGGAGCTGTAGCTTTTTACGGAGGTCAGGATCATCCAGTAAAAAGGAAACAGAACCATAATCGCCCAGAAGATCAGCAGGGTATAAATCACAACATTTCTGACAATGCCTTTTACTTTGGCAGATTTTTGAATCTTTTCGTAATCCATGGCAGTGTCCTCCTTAATAATATACATGCTTTTTGCTGACCAGAAGATTGATGCAGGTAATGGTCAGAACAATGGTAAACAGGATGATGGCGGCTGCCGACGCATAGGAAGGATAGCCACCGCTGTTACCGTAAAGCATGTCGTAAACATAGCCGACGATGGTGTTCATTTCAGCGGCATTCAGATCCGTACCGAACAACGCAACGGCATCGCTGTAGGCCTTGAATGCGCCGATGAATCCGGTGATGACCAGATAAAAAATCATGGGAGAGATCATCGGCAGGGTAATCTTGCGGAAGATTCTCGCACGAGAAGTACCATCTACCTTGGCGGCATTGTAATAGGTCTGGTTCACGGAAGCCAGTGCACTTGTCAGAATCAGGATTTTAAAGGGAAGAACCACCCATATCGTATAAAAGCAAAGCACGAACATTTTCGCCCAGTAGGGACCGTCAATGAAATCCACGGAATGTCCGCCGAAAGCCTGAATCAGGAGATTCACCATACCGTCTGTGTAGGCAGTCTTTTTGAACAGAATCATAAATACCAGACCGACGGCCAGGGTGTTCGTTACATAGGGCAGGAAATAGATCGTTTCAAACAGCTCCTTTAAGGGCTTGATGGAGCTTAAACCCAGTGAAATGAACAGGGCAAGGAGCGTGGAAAGCGGCACGGTAATAATGACAAGAAGAAAGGTATTCTTCACAGCCTGCAGGAAATAAGTGTCATGCAATACATAGGAATAGTTATAAAGTCCGACACCGAAGTAGGTCTGAGAAGCGGAATTATAGCCTTCTTCAAAGGAATATACGAATACATCAATTAAGGGATAAATCATAAACACGCCCAGAAACAGGAACGCGGGCAGCAGGTAAAGCCACCCTTTGAGGTTATTTTTTTCCATCATGGCGGGAGCCTCCTTTACTTGCTGATTTCATAAGGAATCCGTTCCTCGTTATCCTTGTGGAACAGAAATACCTTATTGGGTTTCAAATCAAAGGAAACAACCGGAGAGCTGGTGTCTACGGAGTTTTCGGCACTGATAATGGAACGGATCGTGGCATTTTCGGACTCTTCTTTGGTAGAAACGACACTCACGTCACGTCCCATGACCTCAAGACGGTTCAGATCACAGTGAAGCGCACCGTTTTCGTTCAGAATAAAGCCTTCCGGACGAACGCCGACATAGATCTCCTGATCTGCAACATCTCCTACCTTAAAGATGGCATCCTTTCCTATATATAAGGTGTGCTCCCTGACCTGTCCGCGGAAGACATTGATCGGAGGAGTTCCGAGGAACTTCGCAACGAACAGATTGGCAGGATTGTCATAAACCTCCTGCGGCTTTCCGATCTGCTGGATCACGCCCTCTTTCATGACAATGATCATATCGGAAATGCTCATGGCTTCTTCCTGATCGTGGGTGACAAAGACGGTTGTGATTTTGGTTTCGCACTGGATCCGGCGCAGCTCCTCCCGGGTCTGCAGACGGAGTCTGGCATCCAGATTGGATAAAGGCTCGTCAAGCAGAAGGACCTTCGGCATTTTTACTAATGCACGGGCAATGGCAACACGCTGCTGCTGACCGCCGGAAAGCTCACTGGGCTTACGATCCATCAGCATTTCAATCTGAACAAGCTTTGCAGCCTCTAATACGCGGCGGTTCATTTCTTCTTTGGAAAGCTTGTCCTTTCCTTTTAAATTCTCAAGAGGAAACTGGATGTTCTGCTTTACCGTCAGATGCGGATACAGGGCATAGTTCTGGAATACGAGCCCGACGCCTCTGTTTTCCGCAGGAAGATTGGTTACCTCGTCCTCTCCGAAGAAAATTTTGCCTTCACTTGGCTTTAACAGACCGCTGATCAGGTTCAAAGCGGTACTCTTGCCACAGCCGGAAGGACCGAGAAGTCCGATCAGCTTGCCGTCCGGAATTTCAAAGGAAAAATCATTGACGGCAATCACATCCTCGCGGATTTTTTTGTTGCGGTTAGGAAATTTTTTCGTTAAGTGCTCTAATACAATTTTCATAGGGGCCCCCTTTTCTTAAATCCCGTAGGAATCTCGTAAGTCGCTGGAAATGTGATCCAGATCCGGATAAATGGATCCTTCCGTGATGCCGAACACACGCAGGCTGTCGATGAAGTATTTCTTGCGCTCACATGGAATAATGATTTTATATAAGGTATTCTCATCGCAGATGTCTTCGAGTCTCTGCAGAGAATTGTGTACGGTGAAGTTCGACTGCTGCACATACATACGCAGGTTGTTGTCGGTAGAGCTGCAGGCGAGGATGCGGTCGGCAACCTCCGGATTGTGGTGATTGTGCTTGAAGGCCGGCAGCAGCATTTCCTGTGTGGTGTCTGCATCAATCGGATAAATGCAGTGCCCGAAGCTTTCCTGTTCGTTAAGACGGGCAGGAACCAGAACCCATACGCAGGCATCCAGTGTGGGATGCACCTTATAGGTTTCGGTTGCAAAGAAGGAGGCAATCAGTGGTGACTGGCTCCAGTCCAGCATCCGCGTGGGAAGTCCGTAGTGCTGCATAATGGAAACCCATGCGGCGTAGTTATGTTTTTCCGGGGGATTCTTCATAATCTGTCTTGCCCGGATATAAAAATCGTTGGTAATGTAACGTTCCACATCAATCCGCTTCTGGCTCCGCTGGATCGAGGGGATTAAGGACAGCTCCGAATTCTCTTCGCCGCGATACCACAGTTTCAACCCATGCTTCTTTGTCAGGCCGCTTACGAAATGAAGCAGCTCATCCATGGTATGAATTTCCTGAATAATCATGATCAAGTACCTCGTATGATAAATAATAAACAATACCAGTCTGATTATAGGATATTTCCATGCATTTCACAAGTCGGAAGTCGATAAGGAATTGTGTTCCGGTCAAATTTATGCCATAATGTAAAGAGTGCAAAGAAAAACAAGCGGCTGCGAAGCAGACATTTGTTTTTCTGCACTCTTTAACGAGCATGCGTCGGACGAAGTACGACAGGGAGTGCGAAGCACGGGCATGCGAGTATGGAAAGAAGAAGAGAGCAAGCGGCTGCGAAGCAGACATTTGTTTTTCTGCACTCTTTAACGAGCATGCGTCGGACGAAGTACGACAGGGAGTGCGAAGCACGGGCATGCGAGTATGGAAAGAAGAAGAGAGCAAGCGGCTGCGAAGCAGACATTTGTTTTTCTGCACTCCTTAACGAGCATGCGTCGGACGAAGTACGACAGGGAGTGCGGAGCACGGGCATGCGAGTATGGAAAGAAGAAGAGAACAAGCGGCTGCGAAGCAAAGGAAACCTATGGAAGCAAGAAAAGTAAGCGATTCGCAAATGGAAATGATTTATCTTATAAGACCGGAGCATCTGAACGGAGCAGGCAGATTGTTTGGCGGTAAGCTTGTGGAATGGATGGATGAGCTTTCAGCACTTGTGGCGATCCGTCACTGCAGGAAAGATGTGACAACGGTTGCCATTGATAATCTGCGGTTTATGTGTCCGGCTTACCAGAGGGACATGGTGGTGTTAATCGGAAGAATCACCCATGTGGGAACAACATCCATGGAGGTGCGTGTGGATGTTTATATTGAAGATATGAATGGCATGCGCCATCCGATTAACCGTGCTTATTTTTCAGTGGTTGCGATGGATGAAAATGAACGCCCGGTGGAGGTTCCGGGGATCGTGATTGAGACAGAAGCCCAGAAGGCAGAATGGGAAGCCGGTGAGAAACGCCGGGAAATGCGTCTTCAGAGGAAGAAGGAAGGCTTCTGACAGATCCGATGGAAAAGCAGACTTGGAAATTGTGTAGCGCATAGCAATGCAGCATTCGGATGCATTAATGAGTGGCAAAATTTACTTTTGATACTCATATCATTATGATAAGGAATGAATAATAAGGAAAGGATGGAATTCAGGGATGAAATACGATGTGATCATCATTGGAGCAGGTCCGGGAGGAATTTTTTCTGCATATGAGATGGTACAGCGCAGTAAAGATGTAAAGATTGCAGTTTTTGAGGCAGGTCACGCGCTTGATAAGCGTCACTGCCCGATTGACGGAGTAAAGGTAAAGAATTGTGTCAATTGTAAGAGCTGCTCGATCATGAGCGGTTTCGGAGGAGCAGGTGCTTTCTCCGATGGAAAATACAACATCACCAACGCATTCGGCGGAACCTTATACGAATACATTGGCAGAAGCCAGGCGATTGATCTGATGAAATATGTGGATGACATTAATATGAAGTTCGGCGGTGAGGGGACGAAGCTGTATTCGACCTCCGGTACGGCCTTTAAGAAGATCTGTCTGCAGAATAAGCTGAATCTGCTGGATGCTTCCGTGCGTCATCTGGGAACGGATATTAACCTGATTGTATTGGGAAATCTTTATGCAGAGCTTAAGGATAAGGTGGACTTTTATTTTGATACACCGGTTCAGACGGTAAAGGCGCTCGACGAAGGATATGAGGTTGTTTGTGAAGGCGGCTCTTATTATTCCGATAAGTGTATCATTTCTGTTGGACGAAGCGGAAGTAAGTGGATGGAGCAGATCTGTAAGGACTTACAGATCAATACCAAATCGAACCGTGTCGATATTGGTGTGCGTGTCGAACTTCCGGCGGTAATCTTCTCCCATCTGACAGATGAGCTTTATGAGAGCAAGATCGTGTACCGTACCGAAAAGTTTGAGGACTCGGTCCGGACCTTCTGTATGAACCCGCACGGTATCGTGGTAAATGAAAACACGAACGGAATCGTTACCGTAAACGGGCACAGCTATGAGGGTGCCGATAAGCAGACCGAAAATACCAACTTTGCCCTGCTGGTATCCAAGCACTTCTCCGAGCCGTTCAAGGACAGTAACGGATACGGTGAAAGTATAGCAAGACTTTCCAATATGCTCGGAGGCGGTGTTATCGTACAGCGTTTCGGGGATCTGGTAAGAGGACGAAGAAGTAACGCGAAGAGAATCGAAGAGGGACTTGTGGAGCCAACCCTTTCTGCAACACCGGGGGATTTAAGTCTGGTGCTTCCAAAGCGTATTTTAGATGGTATTATCGAAATGATTTATGCTCTCGATAAGATCGCACCGGGTACGGCCAATGACGATACGCTGCTTTATGGTGTTGAGGTGAAGTTTTATAATATGGAAGTTGAACTGGATGAAAATCTGGAAAGCTGCCATAAGGGACTGTATATTATCGGTGACGGCAGCGGGGTAACCCACTCTCTGTCCCATGCGTCTGCAAGCGGTGTTTATGTCGCTAGACAGATTGTGCAGTAATACATAGAGAAGTATTTGCAGAGGTGTCTAGCGGATACAAAGAGGAGCATTATGAGCAGGGAAAAGCAGTCACAGTATGACCGTATGACCAGGCAGCCGGTAGAAAAGCTCATTTTGGAGCTGGGTCTGCCGACAACGATCAGTATGCTGGTTACCAATCTTTATAATATGGCAGATACCTATTTTGTCGGAACACTGGGAACTTCTGCGAGTGGGGCAACCGGCGTTGTGTTTGGACTGATGGCGATTCTGCAGGCGTTGGGATTCATGTTCGGACATGGAGCCGGAAGTATAATAAGCCGCAGACTGGGAGCCAGAGAGGTTGAGGATGCCAGAAGGTATTCCGCGACAAGCTTTTATGCGGCGCTGATTTCCGGTACGGTTGTATTGATTCTGGGATTGTGCTTTCTGACGCCGTTAGTGAGGCTGCTTGGAAGTACAGATACCATTCTTCCTTTTGCCAGGGGATATGCATTTTATATTCTGCTTGCGGCGCCTGCCATGGTAAGCAGCTGTGTGATGAATAATATTCTGCGGTATGAGGGACGGGCATTTTTTGCCATGATCGGTCTTACGAGCGGTGGATTTTTAAATATTTTTCTGGACGCGTTTTTCATCCGGGTGCTGCATATGGGAATTGGAGGAGCCGGACTTGCAACTGCAATCAGCCAGTATCTTTCCTTTGGTATCCTGCTCAGTATGTTTTTGCGGAAAAAGACGCAGACAACATTTTCGATCCGTTATATCAGCTTTACGGTTAAGACGCTTGGTGAGATTGTGACCACAGGACTTCCGAGTCTGGCGCGTCAGGGACTTGCCAGCATTTCCACGATGGTGCTGAATCATACGGCAGGTGTTTACGGGGATGCCGCGATTGCTGCCATGAGTATTATAAACCGGATCAGCATGTTTATTTTCGGTGTCGGACTTGGCATCGGTCAGGGCTTTCAGCCGGTTGCGGGCTTTAATTATGGTGCCGGTAAGTTCTCGAGGGTAAGAAAGGGATTTTATTTTACATGGATCTTTGGAACGGTGATGCTGGGTGTATTTGCCATGGTCGGCTTTTTTGCGGCAGGAACGGTTGTGGCATGGTTCCGGAATGATCCGCAGGTCATTGCCATTGGAATTCCGGCGATGCGGGCACAGTGTCTGGCACTGTTTCTCGTACCGTTCAGTGTGTGTAACAATATGATGTTCCAGAGTATCGGATATAAGCTGAATGCGACCTTCCTGTCTACACTGCGGAATGGTTTATGCTTTATCCCACTGATTTTAATCATGCAGTATGCTTTTGGAATTGCCGGAGTGCAGTATGCACAGGCAGCAGCGGATGTGCTTGCCGGTCTGATCTGTATTCCGTTTACGATTGGTTTCTTCCGGAAGCTGCCGGCAGACCGGGAAGGGTGAAAAACAGGAAGAGGTAGTCTGGGTATTACAAAAATAAAGCACAGAAAATGCATAAAGGATGCGAAAGGAGAGAAAAGGTGAAAAAATCAATCTTTTCAAGAAACACATTAAAAAGAGGAATCAGTGCATTACTTGCAGTATGCACGGCAACAGTGTTGTTTTTATCCCCATCCATGGGAACGGAAGCACAGGCAGCAGGAAAGGGCGGCGTATCATCGCAGGCCTGCCAGTTGATTGACCGCAAGACGATTGAGTATCTGGCTGCTTTCAGTACCCTGCCATCTTCCGATGATGGAATGTTCTATCTGTATCAGTTAAAAACTTATGAATATGCAATTCCGGATGGTGCAGCTCCTGTTGCATCCTGTGAGCAGTCATTGAATACGGTGATACATTTTCCGCTGGATTCCACCGCATCGAATGGCAGACTGTATGCGAAGTTTGCCCTGGTGGTATTACAGGGCGGTAAAAAGGTGATGATCGGTAATCCGCAGTACATCAGCAATCCGGAAATGATGTCGACATCCTCCCATCGTGTACAGCGTCCCACAAAGTCCACGCAGGGTATTGAAACGACCAACATTATCATCAACGGAAGCGGAACCGGTGATGTTCCGGTGACTCATGTCAACCGTACGGCACAGATTCTGGTTGGGGCAGGAACGGTTGTGACGCATCCAAAGGCAAGTGATGAAGTAAAGGATCCGCATCCGTGGGATCATACCTACTATATGATGAATGCAGCCAATGATGAAGGAATTGAAGGACTGGTGAAGGACCTGCAGAATTATGCAGCCAATTCCAGAGCGCAGGACTTTATCATCGGCAACGAAGTTAATGAAAGAAAATGGAACTACATGAACTGGACTGACTGGGATACGTTTGTAAGAGAGTATACGCAGGCGTTCCGTGTATGCTACACGGCGATCAAGAGTGTGAACGCACAGGCCAATGTTTATGTGAGCCTTGACCAGTGCTGGGACAGGAACCGTCCCATGAGTCACCCGGAATATTATTCTTATATTGATGTAAAGGATTTCCTGATCAAGTTTAACAACAATATCAGCAGCACCGGAAACATTGACTGGTGTCTTGCCGTTCATCCTTATACCGTTCCGCTTACCTATGCAAAGTTCTGGGATATGTCCGGTGTAACCGTGGAGACACCCGAATACTGCCGTTCCCAGGTGGCCAATAATCATATGGTAACCTTCCAGAACGTAACAGTAATTACCGACTTTATGAGTAAACCGGAATATGTAAACCGTTCCGGACAGGTACGTGACATTATTGTAAACGAATTTGGTGTGAGTGCAACGCAGGGTGAGGACGTGCAGATTGCGGCTTTGTGTGCAGCCTTCTATTCCTTTGAAAAGAATCCATATATCACTCAGGTGATTTATCTGGATAATTTGGGTGATGGTGTGGACTCCCGTCTGTCCGAGCGTGGATGGGCAGCCTTTAACAGCTTTGGTACTCAGGAAGAAGCCGCTTATATGGATTGGGCAAAGCAGTATATCGGTATCAGCGACTGGTCGAAGGTCATCCGGTAGGAGTGGCAAAAGAGAGAAAATAGACAGCATCAGGAGGAACAGATATGAATCCCGCAGCAATGTTTAAGATCATGCAGGCAAAAAATACATTTACGAAGAATCATCCGAAGTTTGAGGCATTTCTTAGGAACGTGATGGCAGACAAGATTGTGGAGGGGACGGTGATCGAGGTATCGATCCAGCGCCCCGGTGAAGAAGCAATTACAACAAATATCAGAGTACAGCAGTCAGACATTGATCTGGTGCAGAGCCTTAAGGAGTTAGGACAACCATGAGAACGATACCCTGTAATCCCAATGCCCAGCCGGAAGTAAAGGAAGTGCTGGAGTATTTATCGCAAATTGAAGGAAAAGGAATTCTGACCGGTCAGCATACCCAGACGATGGAACAGCCGGAGATCTGGAGAATCCGGAAGATTACCGGAAAGCTTCCGGCAATCTGTGGCTTTGAACTGTTATCGTATTCTCCGAATATCCGCAGGGAGACTGCGGATGAAGAGTGCCTGAAGGAAGTCGATGAGAATACCGGTACACTGGAAAAGGCATGGGAATGGGCAGAACGTGGCGGACTTATGACCTTTACCTGGCACTGGTTTTCCCCGATGGGAGGAAGCGATAAGTCCTTTTATGCAGAAAAGACGGACTACAATGCGGCGAAAGCCGTGATTGAAGGAACACCGGAGCATGAGGCTCTGTGTCATGACCTTGATCATATGGCAGGCATTTTGCAGCCGTTCTGTGACCGCCATATCCCGATTTTGTGGCGTCCATTCCACGAATCCGAAGGTGAATGGTTCTGGTGGGGAGCGAAAGGACCGGTAGTGGCGGCAGAACTGTTCCGCTTCATGTTCCGTTATTATACACAGCATCATCATCTGGATAATCTGATCTGGGTGTGGAATTCTCCGCTTCCGGAAGGCTATGTCGGGGATGAGTATTGTGATATCATTTCAAGGGATCTTTATACGGAGCCGCATGTGCACGGTGCCTATGAGGAGCAGTATGAAGAACTTTTGAAGGTAACAAGGCAAGAGAAGGGCGCAGCTCTCGGAGAAATCGGTATCCTGCCGGATCCGGAAACCCTTGTGGAAAAGAAGATTCCCTGGCTGTGGTATATGACCTGGAGCTTTGATTTTGCTTTGAATGAGAAGTTTAATTCCGATACAGCACTTAAGAAATTATATGAGAGCAGTTATGCGATTGATCTTGAGAAATATAAAAGTAGGACTTATTAGGATGAGAAATGTGTTAAGGAGTGTAGGACATGAAAAAGAAGCAGACTCTGATAGGGATTCTTGTTATGATTATCGCAATTGCACTGGACCAGTTGACGAAACAGTGGGCGGTAGCGGCATTAAAGGGAAAGGAAAGCCTTGTATTGATTAAAGGGGTACTGGAATTTTCCTACCTTGAGAATACGGGCGCAGCATTCGGATCCTTCCGTGGACTGCAGATTCCTTTAATTCTCGTAACATTTGTGATTATTGCATTTGTGGTTTATAAGCTGGTCACGCTGCCAGATAATCCGCGATTCAATCCGATCCGGATCTGTGGCGTCTTTCTGATCAGCGGGGCAGTCGGAAATCTGATTGACCGTGTGATGAACCGTTACGTGGTGGACTTTATTTACTTTGTTCCCATTGATTTCCCGAAGTTTAATGTGGCAGACTGCTATGTGACGGTTACGGTTTTCGTACTGATTTTCCTGTTCCTGTTTTATTATAAATCCGAAGAGACGGATGTGATTATCTCTCTTAAGACAAAGAAAGAGAACAATAATTAGGCTGCAAGGAGGACGGACTTATGGCAAATCCTATTTTACCTTTCTGGGAGTATATTCCGGATGGCGAACCGAGAGTATTTGGAGACCGGGTGTATCTGTACGGCTCCCATGACCGTGTGGGCTGCGGATATTTCTGCGATTATAAGCTGAAGGTGTGGTCGGCTCCGGTCAATGACCTGAACCATTGGCAGTGCCACGGAACGAGCTTCCAGACCAGGGATACGGCGAATCATGCTTCGAATACACCGTGGACAGATCACGAATTGTATGCGCCGGACTGTGTCGAGAAGGATGGTAAATATTATTTATATATGTATATTTTCGGTGCCAAAGGATGCGTTGGCGTAAGCGATCATCCCGAGGGACCGTTTGAACTGCTGTCTAAGTATGAGTACCGCCCCGGAAACGAAGGCGATGAGGGAATTTTTAATGATGTCGGGGTACTTGTGGATGATGATGGCAGGGTATATTGTTATTATGGCTTTGAGCATTCTCATATGAACGAGATCAATCCGGAGAACATGTATGAGATTCTTGACGGAAGCCTTAAGGAGCCGGTCATTGACGACCGGGAATGCATTCCGGAGGAGATCCGGTTTTATGAAGCCAGCTCTCCGCGGAAAATCAATGGACTTTACTATCTGATTTATTCTCCGAGAAAAGGGAGCAGGCTGGCTTATGCCACTTCAGAGAGCCCGACAGGACCTTTTACCTACCGGGGTTATATTATTGATAATGGTGTGGACTATCCGGCAGGCAACAATCACGGTTCGGTCTGCAACATCAATGGACAGTGGTATGTCTTTTATCACCGGATGACGAATCATTCGATCATGTCGAGACGTGCCTGCGTGGAAAAGATCGAGATTCTGCCGGACGGAACGATTCCACCGGTCGAGATGACATCCCTGGGATTTGAGGATGCGCTGAATCCGTATGAGCTGACTCCGGCCGAGATTGCCTGTGTATTAAAGGGAGAGGGCTACATTATTGAAAAGGATGCGTTCACCCGGGTAATTACGAATATTAAGGCAGATAATGTCATTGGATATAAATATTTTGATTTCGGACAGGACTATGGCACGAAGACCATGCTTCTTGCTTTACAGATTAAGGGGACGGGCAGTAATTCCATTGTGCATGTCCATATCGATGCCGAAGACGGACCGGAGATCGGATCCGGGGAGATCGGACTTTCGGATGGCGTTTATAAGATCCGCTGCGAGGCAGTAACCGGACGGCATGCCCTGTATCTTGTTACCGAACTTCCGGTTGAAGGATGGACGAGAGCCTTTTTTGAAGAAAAAACCTTGTTTGAACTGCAGGCCTTTACGTTTTTTAAATAACAACAGCAGAGTCGGGCAATACTAGATACTGGATATGAATATCCGGCAGCCGGCTAAGGAATACAGGAAAGACAGCCGGCTGATCTGTAGAAGCAGGAAAGAAGGAATGCAGCATGAAGATTGCAATGTATGATACCAAACCATATGATAAGGAATGGTTTGAAAAGAAGAAGCCGGAAGGCTATGAAATTATTTATTTTGAGACGAAGCTTCGCTATGAAACCGCAGCGCTGGCAGAAGGCTGCGAAGTGGTGTGTGCATTTGTTAACGATGTCATTGATGCACGGGCCATTGACCGGCTTTGCAGACATGGGGTGAAGCTGATCGCATTACGATGTGCCGGCTTTAACAATGTGGACCGCAAGGCAGCCGCAGGAAAAATTGATGTGGTACGTGTTCCGGCTTATTCACCGTATGCCGTTGCCGAGCATGCGATGGGAATGCTGCTTTGTCTGAACCGGAAGCTCCATAAGGCATATAACCGGACAAGAGAAGGTAACTTCACACTGAATGGACTGACCGGGTTTGACCTTCATGGAAAGAACGTCGGTGTCATCGGAACCGGTAAGATCGGTAAGACCTTTATTAACATCTGTCAGGGATTTGGCATGAAGGTACTGGCATACGATCCATATCCGGATAGCTCACTTCCGGTAACTTATGTGGAAAAGGAGGAGCTGTTCCGGAACAGTGACATCATTTCCCTGCATTGTCCGCTGACCACGCAGACCCATCATATTATTAATGAAGAAAGTATCCAGATGATGAAGGACGGCGTGATGCTGATTAATACATCGAGAGGAGCACTGGTGAAGAAGGAGGCACTGCTTGGTGGATTAAAAGAAAAGAAGATCGGGGCAGCAGGTCTTGATGTATACGAGGAAGAGGCAGATTATTTCTATGAGGACTGCTCGAATGAAATTATCGAGGATGATGTCCTGTCACTGTTGGTTTCCATGCCGAATGTGCTTCTGACCTCTCATCAGGCATTCCTTACGAATGAGGCGTTACAGAATATTGCAGAGACTACCTTTGAAAATATCGCGGCTTATGAACGAGGTGAGGAACTGGTCAATAAGGTAGAATAGATTTGTTCTCACGGAAGAAGTGTTAAATAGAATGTAATGATGCACACAGCAGCAGGTCAGTCCGGTGTTTCGCGGCTGACCTGTTCCTGTGTTGTAGGAAAGAGAAAAATGTGGTACACTGTAACCATATGAGTAAAAGAAAAGCTATGGAGCAAAGGTTCTGTGAATGTGCTCTGAATAATTACTGTAATACTCTTACAGAAATAACTGAGGATAGACCATGAAATTATTGAGTGCAATTGTCCCATGCTACAATGAAGAAGAAAATGTGTGGGACTTTTACGACGAGTTTATAAAGAATCAGCCCTTTTTCAAAGAAAAGGATCTGGATTTTGAACTGATTTATGTAGATGACGGTTCGAGAGACCGTACGGTTGCAGAGGTAAAGAAGCTGATTGAAGAAGACAACCGGGTGCATCTCCTGTCCTTTTCCCGTAATTTCGGAAAGGAAGCGGCAATTTATGCGGGTCTTGAGAAGTGCCGTGGCGATTATGCCGTATTCCTGGATGCCGATCTGCAGGATCCGCCATCTCTTCTTCCGGAGATGTTTTCCTATATTGAGCAGGGATATGATTCGGTTGCAACGAGAAGAGTTACAAGAAAGGGTGAGCCGAAGATCCGGTCGTTCTTTGCCAGATGCTTCTATAAACTTATGCACAAAATTTCAAAGACGGAAATTGTGGATGGTGCCAGAGACTACCGTTTAATGACCAGACAGGTAGTGGACGCCATTCTTTCCATGCCCGAATATAACCGTTTTACGAAGGGAATCTATGGCTGGGTCGGCTATGAGACCAAGTGGCTGGAATATGAGAATATCGAACGTAAGAAGGGTGAAACCAAATGGTCCTTCTGGAAACTGTTTGTGTATTCCATTGAAGGAATTACTTCGTTTTCGACGGCTCCTCTGGCACTGGCAGCCCTGATGGGAGTTCTGTTCTGTATTCTGGCATTTGTTTTCCTGATTTTTATCTGGTCAAGAGCCATGATTTTCGGGGACAAGACCTCCGGCTGGCCATCCCTTGTGTGCATTATCCTGCTGATCAGCGGCGTACAGTTCTTCTGTATGGGCATTCTGGGACAGTATCTCGCCAAGACCTATCTGGAAGTAAAACGCAGACCGATTTATCTGATTAAGGAAGATATATAGTTACGAAAAGAATAGAAGTGAGTGAGGTGCGATGTGAAACGTTTGGAATCGCTGAAGCGCGTATGTGTATTATGGCTGAGCCTTGTCGGCCTTCTGCTTGAAACAGCAGTTTATGCTTATATCTGGTTCCGGAATTATTATCCGATTGTAAACCGTTTTAATCTGGGACTGAAATTCTTCTTCAAGGGACATTTATTGATTGTTGCCATTTATTTTGTATTGTTATTTTTCTTTACAAGCACGTATGGCGGATTGAAAATCGGATATCTGAAGCCGGGGGATGTCTTTCTTTCCCAACTGGTGTCCCTGTGTATTGTAGATGTGATTACTTATTTCCAGATCTCCCTGATGAGCAACCGTCTTGTGCCGGTGGTATATTTTGCGCAGGCGCTGGTGGTACAGCTCCTGATATCCGGAATCTGGACGGCGTTCTGTAACTGGGTTTATCGCAGGGTATTTCCACCAAGGGAGATGCTGCTTGTACATGGACATCGCAGTATTGAAGATATTTTACGGAAATTCGAGTCCCGCAAGGACAAGTACCGTATTACGAAATGCGTGAATATTAAGGAAGGAATCTGGAAGATTCAGGAAGAGATTGACTCCGGATTCCGTGCCGTTGTATTATGGGATATTTCTACCGAAGACCGGAACAAGCTGTTGAAATACTGTTACAGCCGGTCTATTCGTGTTTATATGATGCCGAAGATTCCGGATGTACTGGTTGCCGGAGCCGATCAGCTTCATCTGTTCGATACGCCGATTTTCTTAACGAGAGAATATGCGCTTACTGTCGAGCAGCGCATGGCAAAGAGAATGATCGATCTTGTCCTTTCCCTGATACTGACCGTTATTACATCACCGATTATGCTGATTACGGCCATTTGCATCAAGTGCTATGATGGTGGCCCGGTTCTGTATAAGCAGACGCGGTGTACCTGTGGCGGCAGGAAATTTAAGATTATGAAATTCCGCAGTATGAAAGTGGATGCAGAAAAGGACGGTGTAGCAAGACTCGCTTCCAAGAATGACAGCCGGATTACGCCGATCGGTAAATTTATCCGTATGGTGCGCATCGACGAGCTGCCGCAGTTGTTTAATATTCTGATAGGGGACATGTCCTTTATCGGACCACGCCCGGAACGACCGGAGATCATTGCGCAGTACGTGGAGCAGATGCCGGAATTCGTATTCCGTATGAAGGTGAAAGCAGGACTTGCCGGATACGCACAGGTTTATGGCAAGTATAATACGACACCGTATGACAAGCTAAAGCTGGATCTGTCTTATATTGAGAATTATTCCTTATGGCTTGACTTAAAGCTCATGCTGTTAACGATAAAGATTCTGATTAAGCCCGAAAGCACTGAGGGAGTAGACAGTAATCAGACAACGGCCATGAAGAACGGGGAAGACCGCAAATAAAGGAAAGTGAACGCACATGAACGAAGATTATAAGAACCGGGGAATGGATCTGAAACGCTTCACCCTGTATTTTCAGAAAAAAATATGGATTATTTTACTGCTTATTCTTGTGGGCGGAACGATCGGTGCAATTTCGTACCGGATGATCCGGACCATGAAGATGCCTGTGGAATATGAAAGTGTTTCCAAGCTGTACATTACCTTTAACCAGGATGAAAAAGGGGATGTGTATCAGTATTATAATGGCTACACCTGGAATGAACTGTTGGATACGGATCCCATTCTGATTGCAATTATGAATCACCTCACAGGGTATGAGGAAGAGGAAGTCAAGAATGCAACTTCCGCAGAGATTCTGTCCGATATCCGCCTGCTTACCATAACCGTGAAGGGTGACAGTGAGAAGATGGTACGTGAAATTCAGGCGGCTGTGGAAGAGGGACTTGCGGATTATGCGGATCAGAGTGAGGAGCTTCGCAGGATTGTCACCATCCGTTCCGATATGCCGAAGCGTATCTACTGGAGCGATGATACCACGAAAGCACTGATTGCAGGAGCACTTCTGTTTGGACTTATTGGATTCCTTGTTTTTGGATTTATGTATGTACTGGATGATGGGGTATATGTGCAGGCCGATGTGGAGCGCAGATATCCTTATAAGGCACTTGGCATTATGACGCGGAACCAGAAGGGCCTCCAGCCCTTTGTCAGGGAATTGAGAGCAGATCTTCTGTATGTGATGGGAGATTCCAGGGACATGCTGCTGCTGGATATGGATAATCATGGAGAGCTGCGTCAGGCCGATATGGATAAGCTGTTAAACTGGGAAGAGGGCGGAACCCTCGGCGGTGATAAGGATATCGGTGGCGAACTGGTATGGCATGTCCGCCAGGATGATGAAGACGAGGAAGATGAAGATATTCTTCCGGAGCCTAAAGAATGGAATATTACCGTATTTAATGAAAGTGACATGGGAGAAGAGCAATGTGAAACCATCCGTAAGAACGGAGGGGTGATTCTGCTGATCCCATTTGGAAATGATGTGAGCCGTAAGACCGAGAGGATGCTGACCTTCTTGAAGAATCAGGACTGCAACGTTTACGGCATTATTGTGACAGAAGCTGATGAGGAGTATCTGAACCGGTACTTCGCATAGCTTTGAACGGTTACAAAAAACACAGAAAGCAGGACAGGTTATGAAGCTTCAATTACTGGTATCGGCCGTGAATGAAGAGGTTACGACACTGGCAGAGCGCATGAATATCCGGACGGATGCATGGATTGTGAATCAGTGCGGCCGGTTCGACTATCAGGAATATGAATACAGGGAGCATACCATCCGGTGTATGTCCATGGCAGAGCGCGGTGTGGGACTGAGCCGTAATACGGCACTGATGCGTGCGGATGGGGATATTCTCCTGTTTTCTGATGAAGATCTTGTATATGAGGATGATTATGAGCAGAAGGTACTGCAGGCATTTGAGCAGCATCCGGAAGCACAGGTCATCACCTTTAATTTTGAAGTAGACGAACGGAGAAGAACTTATTATAACGAAACAGGGCATTGGGTTCATTGGTATAATTATGGAAGATACCCGGCGTATGCGATTGCCGTGCGCAAGGATGCTGTCTGGAAGGCTAATGTCACATATTCCCTGCTGTATGGCGGTGGCGCGAAATACAGCAACGGAGAGGACAGCCTGTTTTTGCATGACTGTCTGAAAAAGGGACTGCGGATTTATGCAGATACGGCGTTATTAGGCAGAGAGGTATACCGGGAGTCAACCTGGTTTTCGGGATACCATGAGAAGTTCTTCCTTGACAGAGGAGTATTGTATCACGATCTCTACGGATGTATGGCGAAGCCGTTTTCCATCCGGTTTTTGTGGAGCAACCGGAAAGAAATGCTTACCACAATGGATTTCCGCTCGGCTTACAGGCTGATGAAGCAGGGAATCCGGGAAGGAAAGCTGCGATAGGCGGAGAGGACGCTTATGATTTTATATGTTTTGGTAGGAGTGCTGGCGGTAGGACTTTCATTGCCGGTCGATAATCATTATGAAAACAAAGGTTTTTTATATACACGTCAACAGATACTGAACAGGCTCTGTCTGGTATCTGTTTTTCTGCTTTTATTTCTGGTGTCTGCGCTTCGGCTGAATGTGGGAAATGATTACGCAAAATATGTGGAATTTATGCATCTGATCCGGTGCGATGCCATGGTTCCCACAGAATTCGGTTTTAACTGGGTGGTGAAAATTCTGTACGGAATCAGCGGATTTGAGAACTATCTGCTTGTCTTTGCGGTGTTTGCTTTTGCCACCATTTACCTGTTCTTAAAGGCAATTTATCAGCAGGCGGATTCTTTTCCGTTCAGCTTCTTCCTGTTTATGGCACTGGGATATTATTTCCAGACCTTTAACACGGTGCGGTACTATCTGGCACTTGCGATTGCACTTTTTGCAATTCCTTATGTCCTTCGTAAGGAGTGGGGGAAGTTTATTCTGCTTATTCTGTTGGGAGCAACCATGCACAAGTCGCTGCTTGTCGTACTTCCGCTCTATTTCCTTGCTTCCCGATGCTGGAAAAAGTGGCAGCTTGTTCTTGCAGCCCTGTTCTGTTCGACCTTTTTCTTCCTGCAGGATTTTTATTTAAAGCTTGTCGTATTCCTGTATCCGACCTATGAGGACACCGAATATTTAGAGGGCGGTACCAGCATGATTAATATTCTGCGCTGTGCAGCCGTGCTTGTTCTGGCACTTCTTTGCTATAAGAAGTGTGTGAAGGAGAATGCAAGGAACCGCTTTTATTTTTACTGTAATCTGGGCGCACTGGTGATGTATGTCTGCTGTTCGTTTTTACCGATAATCTCAAGAATCGGGTACTATCTGACGATTACCCATATCTTCTTTATTCCTGCGCTGGTGAATGGTATTGAGAATGAGAAGCTTAAGAAGCTGTGCCGCGTGGGTGTGATTCTGGCCGGAATATTGTATTTTGCTGTGTTTATTCTGATGAAAGCAGGGGAGAACGGACTTCGTATTCTGCCATACCAGACCTTCCTGTTTCATGAGATGGTTCCGATTCTGTCAGATGTTACCTAGGGTTAAATGTTAGTACAAGTTCAGGAGGTGTGATATGACACCGTTTTTCTCGATTATTGTGGTATGTTTAAATCCCGGTGAGAAGCTGCGGCAAACCCTGCAGAGTATTAAGAAGCAGGAATTCTGGGATTATGAAGTAGTTATAAAGGATGGTGTCTCAACGGATGGCTCGTTACAGAAGCTCAATCTGAATCAGCCCGGTTTACGTGTTGTGACGAAACCCGATCAGGGAATTTACGATGCCATGAACCAGGCGGTACAAGAGACAAAGGGGCAGTTTGTTTTCTTCTTAAATTGCGGGGACCGGTTTATGGATGAGCAGGTGCTTGCGAACATGCATGACCGGATGGTCAGGCAGGAACAGACGGGAGCAGAGCGATCTGCAATTTACTATGGGGATGTGTATGAGCGTGTGACAGGGCAGCTCGTTTCCTCGAATCCGAAGCTTGATGCGTTTGGATGCTACCGGAATGTGCCGTGCCATCAGGCTTGTTTTTATGAACGGGAGCTGCTTTTACAGCATCCATTCCAACCGGAATACCGGGTGAGGGCAGATTATGAGCAGTTTCTGTGGTGTTTTTTTGAGGCGAAGGCGAATCCGTTTTACACCGGCATTACGGTTGCAGATTATGAAGGTGGGGGATTTTCGGAAACAAAGAAGAATCTTGTTCTTTCGAAAGAGGAACATAAGAAAATTGTACGGAAATATATGTCTTTCGGACAACGGTTTACCTACCGGCTGATTCTGTGCCTAACACTTGCACCATTGCGGACCTGGATTTCAAAGAATGAGAAGACGGCAGCTTTTTATAACAGGCTGAAGACGGCACTTTACCGGAGATGAGTGTGACCGGGAACAGGCAGGAATGACAGAGGATGTCAATATGTGATATGAAGTATCAGGAAAGAGGGGGATTGGCAGATGAAGAAAGTCTTATGGATTTGTAACATCATGCTTCCGGCGATTGCAAGGGAACTGGGGATGCCCTATTCAAACCGGGAGGGATGGTTATCCGGAATTTATGAAAAGACGCTGCAGGGAAAAGTTCCGTTTGAGATTACGGTCTGCTTTCCGATGAGGAAGGAAGATCTGGCAAAGATATCGGTGACGAGTATTCTCAACTGCGATGCAGCAGAAACAGAGGAAAAAGCAGGAGCCGGAAGAAGTGGGAAGAACAGAAAGAACGCCGGATTTCTGAAGATTAAGGGATCACGGACGCCATGCTATGCGTTTGAGGAAGATTTATCGAAGCCGGAAAACTATGATCCGGGGTTGGAAGCACGGATTCAGGGAATTCTGAAGGATGCTAAACCGGATATGATTCATATTTTTGGAACCGAATTTCCACATTGTCTGGCGGCAGTACGAGCCTTTCACAATCCACAGAAGACACTGATCGGGATACAGGGATTGTGTGGAGAGATTGCAAAGACCTACCGTGCAGGGCTTCCGGAGAATGTGTTTAAGCAGGCATCCTTCCGCGATGTGGTAAGACAGGATTCCATGCTTCAGCAGCAGAATAAGTTTTATCAGCGTGCCGAGAATGAGCGGCAGGCGCTTCTTCTTACCGATCATATCACAGGAAGAACGGAATTTGACCGTGCGGAGACTGCGAAGATTAATCCGCGTGCCAATTATTATTCGATGAATGAAACCATGCGCCAGGAATTTTATGATGGCGAATGGAAAATAGAACAGACCATGCGCCACAGCATTTTCTTAGGGCAGGGCGATTATCCGCTTAAGGGAATGCATTTTCTGCTTGAGGCGATGGGAAGATTGAAGGAAAGCTATCCGGATCTGAAGCTTTATGTTGCCGGAAACAGTATTATTTCCCATGAAACGGCGAAGGACAAGTGCAAACTTTCCGCGTATGGAAAGTATCTCCTTGTGCTGATCCGGTTATATGAACTGCAGGATCAGGTCATTGTACTTGGGAGGCTGTCTGCCGAAGAGATGAAGACGCAGTTCCTGCGTTCGAGCGTTTTCGTATGTCCGTCGGTAATGGAAAACTCCCCCAATACGATTGGAGAGGCAATGCTTCTTGGGGTACCGGTGGTGGCGTCCAGGACGGGAGGGATTCCGAGCATGGTCGAGGATGGCGTGACAGGGCTTCTGTTTCATAATGGGGATGCTGAAGATCTGGCAGATTCCATTGACCGGATCTGGTCTGATCAGACGCTGGTAAAGGAATTGTCAGCGCATGAACGTATCCGGGCGTCCTATATCCATGATGGCAGTAAGAACTATGAACGGTTACTGGAAATATACCGGGAGATTTTAGAATGACCATAACATTTGTTTCAAATTATATCAATCATCATCAGATTCCCTTTTCCAATGCGATGTATAAGCAGTTGGGAGAGGATTACTGCTTTATCCAGACAGAGCCGATGGATGAAGAACGCCGCAACATGGGCTGGTCCCTTGATGGAGAGAAAATTCCTTATGTGCACTGTCTTTATGAGGAAGAGGATTTCTGTGTCCGTAAGATCATGGAGAGCGACTGTGTGCTTGCGGGCTGGAGTGGCAGGGAAGATCTGATCGAAGAAAGACTGAATGCCGGGAAACTGACCTTCCGTGTCACGGAACGGATTTACCGTGAGGGACAGTGGAAAGCCATTTCACCGAAAGGGTTATACCATAAATATAAAGAACATATCCGCTACCGGAATGCACCGGCCTATCTGCTTTGTGCCGGGGCTTATGTGGCATCGGACTTCCGGCTGATTCATGCCTACCCGGAGAAAATGCTCAAATTCGGGTATTTCCCGGAACTTCGTACTTATGAAGGGGACACCCTCTGGGAGAAAAAGAGGAAAGACGGGATTGATATTATCTTTGCCGGACGGTTTATACCTTTAAAGCATCCGGAATACATGCTCCGGCTGGCTGCAGACCTTAAGAAACTGCGGGAAGATGGTCGGAGTAAGAGAGGTATGGGAGAAGCGTTTCCTCCATTCCGGATTCATATGGCAGGAAGCGGTCAGATGGAAGAGGAACTGCGGCAGATGGCGAAGGACCTGCAGGTTGAAGATGAGGTCATCTTCTATGGATTCCAGTCTCCGGCAGCCGTACGTGACCGGATGGAACAGAGCCACATCATGGTGTTCCCGAGTAACCATTTAGAAGGCTGGGGAGCCGTGGTGAATGAAGCAATGAACAGTGGCTGTGCAGTTGCTGCCTGTGGACAGGCAGGTGCCGTGCCTTATTTAATTCAAAATGGTGAGAATGGGTTTATTTTTAAGAAAAATTATGAGGAACTGCTGCAGGAAGTGACGGAACTTGTCAAGAATCCGGAACTGCGGATGCGTATGGCAAAGGCAGCGAATGAAACCATTACGACCTGTTGGAATGCAGAGCATGCGGCTTCGGAGCTGTTGCGTGTGATTAAGGAAGTACAGATGACAGGAAAACTCATGCCCGCAAAGGAAGGACCATTGAGCAGGGCATAGCAGTCAGAAAGGATTTTGAGATGGATCAACCGATAATAATCAGCGTGATTGTGCCGGTTTATAATATATTTGATTATCTGCCAAGATGTGTGGATTCCATACGGAAGCAGACCTATCCGTACCTGGATATTATTCTGGTGGATGACGGATCGACAGACCGTACCGGTGCACTGGCAGAAAAGATGGCACTTGAGGATAAGCGGATCCGTGTTTTTCATAAGGAAAACGGAGGATCTTCTTCTGCGAGAAACTTAGGGATCGCACAGGCAAAGGGTGAGTATCTGGGTTTTGTGGACAGTGATGATTATATTGAGCCGGAGATGTACGAGCGGCTTTTGGCGGCAGCAGTTCAGGAGAATCTGCTGATGGTACAGTGTTCGCGGGATGAAATTGACGAGCAGGGAAATCTTCTTCCGAACGTCTGTGAGCCGCCGGAAGAAGCAGAAATCCGGGACAGCCAGTTTCTTATGAGGGAGCTGCTGCTTCATCGTGGCGACTGCTCTTTCTGTACAAGACTGACACATCGGTCTTTGTTTGAAAACCGGAAATTCCCGGAAGGAGAACTGAACGAGGACTTTTATCTGCTGGTGCAGATGCTGCCGGAGGTTCCGCAGATTGCCGTACTGCCGCAGCAGGACTATCATGTGTTTTATCGTTATGGGAGCAATTCCAGAACGCATGATGAAAATTATTTTCTTCCCGTGTTTACGGATATTGTAAGGAATGCGGACCGGGTATCGAAGATTGTGGAGGAGCAGTACCCGCTTCTTACCCAGGAGGCGATGCGGTTCGGATTGTTTCAGCGGCTGGATTATATGCTGCATATTCCTATTTCGATGATGAATTCCGACAATGAGTTTTATCAGCAGGTGAAGCAATATCTTCGGAAGCATAAGAAGGATATCCGGAAGAATCCTTATCTGACCCGGAAGAATAAAACCTATCTTCTTTTGCTCGGAACGGCACCGAAGCTGGTGCGGAAGGTACATTGGGCATTACGGAAAAACAAGATTCAAGAGGAGAACTTGCGTGGAGAAAAAGAGTAAAAAGATTTTTTTCATAGGAATGACACTGCTTCTGTGTCTGCAGATCATTGTGCTGCTTTATTATGGGAGCCGAAAGGCCGGATACCATGAGGATGAACTGTATTCCTACTATTCCTCCAACAAAACAGCGGGACTTTTCGTAAATGACAGGGAATGGACAACCGGTGAGAGCTTCCGCAATGAGCTTGTAGTGCTGCCGGGAGAGCAGTTCCGGTATGGGGTGGTAAAGCAGATGCAGTCCTGGGACGTGCATCCTCCGTTTTATTATTACCTGCTGCATACCGTGTGCTCCCTGACACCCGGGATCTTCAGCAAATGGCAGGGAATCAGCGTAAATCTCCTGGGGTTTGTGATTTCTTTTATCCTGCTTGCCTATGCCGCTTATCTTACAGCGGTATATCCCATAAGCATGCAGCCGGAGCTTTCCGACAGCGAGAAGCAGCCTTACCGGAAAAGAGGATACGTCCTTGCCGGAACCGTCTGTGGGATGTGGGGCTTTGGCGCTGCGGTGATTTCGGGCGTGATGTTTATCCGGATGTATCAGTGGCTGACCGTGTTTGTACTGTTGTGTCTGTGCCTGCATCTGCGTGCCCTTGTCCGGAAAAAGGAGAGCCGGAGCTTTTATCTGCTGCTTGCCCCTACCGTATTCTTGGGATTTTTGACGCAGTATTATTATATTATTTTTCACTTCTTCCTGGGAGCCGGATTCTGTCTGTATCTTTTGAAAGAGAAGAAGTGGAAGAGTCTCATAGCCTATGTGGGAACGTGTGCAGCAGCCTTTGGAGCAGCGCTTGTTTATTATCCTTCGGCGCTTTCCCATATTTTCAGGGGATATCGCGGAACAGAAGCGGTCGGTGAGTTTGCCAATGCATCGAATACCCTGGAACGATTACAGTTTTTTATTGGCCTGTTTGATAAATATATGATGGGCGGTGGTCTGGCACTCTGGCTCCTTTTGATCTGTCTGATTGCCATGACCAACCGGTTTTTACAGAAAAGAGCGAAAAGGTCAGGGAGAGAACAGAAACGGGAGAGGATTCTGACATTGCCGGTCGGACTTCTTCTGTTTACCGTAGCAGGATATTTTTTCACGGTTGCGAAGACTGCGCTGTTACTCGGGGAAACTTCAAACCGCTATGAACTTCCAATTTACGGAGTAATGGTTTTGTTGCTGGTATATAGCCTGTATATGGTGCAGAAAGAAATTGAACAGGGAAATGCAGAGGCTGCTGAAAGGATTGCATTGATGGCATCCCAAAATCTGCCACAGGAAGAGATGGGGAAACAGAGTGCACCGGGTAAGAGGCAGAAAATCACAGGTAAAGCGGCAGTGCTGGTGGTGGTTTTGATGGCAGCACTGAATCTGACCGGTAATAAAGTATTTTTCCTTTATCCGGAAGAAGCCAAGATACAGGAATTCGTCCACCAGAATGAAACAACGCCGGTCATTGTTTTATATAATGAAGCTTCCGAAACGCATATCTGGTGGCTTCTGGATGAGCTGAGTGAGTATGAGAATATTTACCTTGCCTCCATTTCGGGAGAGGGAGAGATTCTTACCAGTGAGAACTTTCTGAGTGGAAATGCTGCAGAGTCTCAGAAATACATTGTTTATATGGCAGACTGTGAAAATCAGAGTGAGGAGCTGCAACGGCTTCTTGGAACGGAATT
>USDI01000003.1 GCA_900553305.1 uncultured Lachnospiraceae bacterium | reverse complement strand
AATATGAGTGACCTGATTTATCAGACGAAACGGGATTGCCAGATTAATTGCTGTATTCGATTTTCCAACGCCGCCTTTTCCGCTGGTTACGGTAATAACCCTCGCCGTGGGCTTACTGCGTTTTACATTACTTGCCTTTATAATATTTCTTAACTGTTCTGCCTGATCCATTTTTCATCCCCGATCTTTTGATCTTTTGTATTGAATCATATTTTGTACTATTTCTGCTTTCCTCCAAGCAGCCTTTTCACAGTCTTCTGCGGATTAAAATCTTCGATGTCATCCGGCACATTCTGTCCGCAGGTCACATAAGATAGCGGCGCACCGGTATAAAGCTTCAGATTCAGCAGATTTCCAAGTGTTGTGGTTTCATCCAGCTTCGTGAAAATCAGCTTATAATCCGTCACATCCGAATAAGTATCCGCAATACTTAACAGATCCCGGTACTTCGTCGTTGCACTCAATACCAGAAATACTTCTTTTTCGATAATTCCATCCACAGAATGGATCAATTCCTTCATTACTTCCTTCTGTTCGGTATTCTGATGGGAATGTCCTGCAGTATCCACTAAAATATAATCATAATCCTTAAAGTCCCTCATTGCCTGACTGATTTCTTCAACCGAATAAATAATCCGGAAAGGAACCTCTAAGATATTCGCATAAGTACGTAATTGCTCGGCTGCCGCGATACGGTAAGTATCCGCAGTAAGCAGCGCCACCTTTCTGCCGCCGTCCACACAGAAGCGTGAAGCAATCTTGGCAATTGTCGTGGTCTTTCCGACACCGGTAGGTCCAATGAAAAATATCATCTTCGGTCCCTGTGCCGCCGGTGTAACACCTGCCGGTTTTCCAAATTTCAGGATCATCTTCTGATAAATATTCGAAAGCGCATAATCAAACGGCATGTTCGGCTTGTTGGATTTTTCAATTTCATCAATGATCTGGTTTGCATACTTTTCATTGACTTCATTTTCCAGCATCGTATTATAAAGCAGCTTCATAAACTGCTCCATTTCACTCGGAGGCTCTTCCTCCGTGTCCTCTGTCTTTTCCTCTGACTTATTCTCCTCAGGCTTCTGCATCTGCTGCTCTAAGAGAAAATGAAGGCTGTCGAGCTTTTCTTCAATAGCTGCGCTGTCCGCACGCTTATCCTCCTGCGCACTCTGCTCCTTTTTCTCTGCTGCTTCCTGCTGCAGGGATCTTTCACTGACAGAACGGATATTGGCAATGGCATCTGTCAGATTCCGGTTCGTTTCAGGAATTCCGGCCGGTCTTACCGGTTCTTCCTCAAGCGCCACCGTCACCTCAACCAGCTGCTGTCTGAGGAAACTGAAAATTCCCTTCTTCTTCACATTCCTGACATTCATAATAACAATGCCGTTTCCTAATTCCTTCTTTGCATTTTCTACTGCTTCTGCTTCTGTTTTTCCTTGAAATTTCTTGATTATCATGCTGTCACCATTCCTACAGACTGTAATTCTACATTATTTTCCACTTCATTATAGGATACTACAATTAAATCCTTCACATAATCCTCCGTCAGCCGTTTAAAGTACATACGGACAATCGGGGAAGTGATGATAATGGGATTTTTTCCCAGGTTTTCCAGCTTTGCAATCTCTGTTTCCACCGATTTGATAATGGCTTTCGTACGTTCCGGATCCAGTGTCAGATAAGCACCGTTTTCAGTCTGCTTCACACTTGCCATGATTTCCTGCTCAATCTTCGGATCCAGCGTTACCACGCTCGTTGTTTCATTCGGCGGGAAGAATTTATTAGAAATTGCCCGCTTCAGGCTCTGACGCACATATTCGGTTAAAATATCCGTGTCCCTTGTCGATGGTGCGTAATCCGCCAGTGTTTCAAAGATCGTCAGCAGATCACGGATGGAAATACCTTCCTTAAGCAGGTTCTGCAACACCTTCTGCACCTCGCCAAGTCCGAGAAGCTTCGGAATCAGCTCGTCTACCAGGGAAGGATTGGTTTCCTTTAAATTGTTCACCAGATTCTGTACATCCTGTCTGGTTAAAAGTTCTGCAATATGCTGACGGATAATTTCCGTCAGATGGGTTGCAATGATGGACGGCGGATCTACTACGGTATATCCAAGACTTTCTGCCCGTTCCCGCTGTCCTTCCGTAATCCAGATTGCCGGCAGATGGAAGGACGGTTCAAATGTAGGAATACCTGTAATTTCTTCCTCCACATAGCCCGGATTCATTGCCATATAGTGATCAAACAGGATTTCGCCCTCGCTCACCTGAATGCCTTTAATCTTAATAATATACTGGTTCGGATTTAACTGGATGTTATCACGCAACCGGATGATCGGAACTACCGTACCCAATTCCAGTGCAATCTGTCTTCGGATCATAACCACACGGTCAAGCAGGTCACCACCCTGATTCACATCCGCCAACGGAATGATTCCGTAACCAAACTCCAGCTCGATCGGATCCACCTGCAGGAGACTGTTCACATTTTCCGGCTGCCTGATCTCTTCGGCTGCTGCCTCCTCCGTATCGACTTCATTTTCAATCTGCGCCGTCTCGATCGTTCCTGCAATCACACGTCCCGTCACTACAAAGATCAATCCCAGTCCCAGGAATACCACCGTAGGGAGCGGAGTGATGATACCAAGGGCTGTGATAATTGCACCTACCAGATACAGGGCTCTCGGCACACCGAACAGCTGTCCGATCAGTACCGAGCCAAAGTCGGCATCCTTCGATCCCTTCGTAACCAGAATACCTGTGGAAAGAGAGATCAGAAGGGAGGGAATCTGGCTCACCAGACCATCACCGATTGTCAGAATAACGTACTTGTTAAGAGCTGCGGTAATATCCATATTCTGCCGCAGTACACCCATGGCAATACCACCGATGACATTAATTGCGGTAATGATAAGACCTGCCGTTGCATCTCCCTTTACGTACTTTACCGCACCATCCATGGAACCGAAGAAGCTTGCTTCTTCCTGAATCTTATCTCTCCGCCTTTTTGCTTCGGCATCGTTAATCGCTCCGGTATTTAAATCGGCGTCAATCGCCATCTGTTTACCGGGCATTGCATCCAGAGTGAATCGAGCCGTTACTTCAGCCACACGTTCGGAACCTTTATTAATAACCATGAACTGCACAATCAGCAAAATCAGGAAGACAATCGCACCGACAATCAGGTCACCGCCGCCAACGAAGCTTCCGAAGGTTGCTACCACCTGTCCCGGATCTCCCGTCGTCAGAATCAGACGGGTGGAGGATACATTCAGTGCAATACGGAAAATTGTGGTAAATAACAGAATGGTCGGGAAAAACGACATATCCAGCACTTCCTTGGAAAACATCGTGGTAAACAGAATTGTAAATGCAATTGCAATATTACATGCAAGCAGAACATCCAGAAGCCAGCTTGGAACGGGCACGATGAGCATTACAAAGGCTGCTACGATATATGCTGCTACACCAACATCTGCCTTTTTCATGTCTGCTCTCCTTTCCTGTCGTCTTCGGTCTCTTTCATCTTTTATACTTTACCTTTCAGGTGATATACGAAAGCAAGAACTTCCGCTACAGCCTGATAAAGCTCCGGAGGCACCAGCCCTCCGATATCCACATTGGCATAAAGCATACGTGCCAACGGCTTATTTTCTACAATTTCAACATCGTGTTCCCTGGCAATCTCCTTGATCTTCTGTGCCAGATAATCCTCGCCCTTCGCAAGCACATAAGGGGCATCGTACTTGTCCGGGTCATACTTGATTGCTACCGCAAAATGTGTAGGGTTTGTAATAACAACATCCGCCTCGGGGAGCTGCTGCATCATTCTCCTCTGGGAAGCCTCACGCATACGCTGTTTCTGCTTTCCCTTGATCTGCGGATCCCCTTCCTGGTTCTTATATTCGTCCTTGACCTCCTGCTTGGTCATCATCATATCCTGCCTGAACTTCCATTTCTGGTAAGCAAAGTCAAGTAACGCAATTACCACATAGGCCGCCGCCACCTTGATTCCAACAGAAAACAGGATATCTCCTACAAGCCCGATCGCCTGATACAGACCAATATCATACAGAAGATACAAATCTGAGGCATATTTCTTAACCTCGGAAAATGCAATATAACCGATTACACCGATCTTTGCAATGGATTTGAGCAGTTCTACCAGTGAATTCTTAGAGAAAATTCTGCCAAATCCCTTTACCGGGTTTAATTTGCTGAATTTGGGCTGCAGCGGTTTTCCGGTAATCCTCCACTTGACCTGCACCACATCACAGACAAATGCAATGATAACGGCAATCAGTAAAACAGGTCCCATCATAATGATCATCTGCAGAATCATCTGACGCAGGATCACGGAAATCGTGGCAAACGGAACTGCACTGTCAAACATCTGAATGGCATCCGGAATCTCATTATAGATTCCACGGAAATAATTCACGAAGCTTTCTCCGAGTGTCCCTGCATAAAACCGGACAATCAGAAACAGTGCCAGAATTCCGGCGGCATTCGCAACCTCCTTACTCTTGGCAACCTGCCCTTCCTTCCGGGCATCGTCTAACTTTTTGGAAGTCGGCTGCTCGGTTTTCTCTCCACCAGGACCATCCTTGGCAAAGAACTGAAGCTGATATTCCAACACCGGGACCAATCCTCCTAACTCATTGCCTCTACGAAGCTCACCATAACCCTCTTCATCTGGTCAAAGACAAAGCCTGCCGCATCCGGCAGCATTGACATGGTTAAAAACAACACCCCGATACCGACCAGAATCTTCAACTGGATACCAACCGCAAACATATTAAGCTGCGGAGATACCTTCGCCAGTATACCGAGAATGGCATTCAGAAGAATCATCACGACGAAAACCGGCAGACAGATCCGGAATCCAATGACCACAAAATCTGTCATAAAGCTGATAAAGCTGGTCAGCATTTTATTAAAACGGAATACGGTTCCGTTAATCGGAATCAGCGTATAAGCTTCTACGAACGCTGATAAGAGATAACGGTACATTCCTGAAATAATCAACATTAACATAATCATATAATTATAAATAACACCCGATATGGATGTCTGCTGCTTCGTTGTCGGATCAAACATACTCGCCATGGACAACCCGATATCCATATCCACGATCTGTCCGGCAAAAGCCATGATCGAGGTACAGAAATTTGTTCCGAATCCCAGCAGAATACCCGTAATAACCTCTTTCATCACAATTACCGTGTATTCCAAAAGCCCGTTATACACAATCTCGGTTTCCGGCAGGCTGTGATACAAAAGCAGGGTAATAAAAAAACTCAATCCGGCGCGGATTCTCACCGGCGTATTTCCCATACTGAAAAACGGTGCAATAAAAACAAAACTCGCCACCCGTACAAAAATCAGCAGAAAATACAGTAATTCATTGTAAGTAAAATCATAATTGATCATAAGCTACCTGATGTATAAAGGAAAATCAGACCACAAACGGATCATAAACTGTGTCATTTCATTCAGCATCCAGTGACCAAGTACAATCAGCGTAAGGAAAACTGCTATGATTTTCGGAACAAAGGTCAGTGTCTGCTCCTGAATGGATGTAACTGTCTGAAAAATACTGATAATCAGGCCGACAATCAACGAAACAAGTAATACCGGCGCAGCAACCTTAATTACCAGATAAAGAGCCTCACTCGAAACGGCGGTTACCTCTTCAATTCCCATTTAATTTACTCCTTCCCGCATTTTAAGCGTGTCCCTGATCATATCCCTAATAGAAGGTCTTAATCAGATTACCGATAATCAGGCTCCATCCATCAGCCAGAATAAACAAAAGTATTTTAAACGGCATGGAAATCGTCGTGGGAGGCAGCATCATCATTCCCATTCCCATCAGGGTGGACGCCACAACCATATCAATTACAATGAACGGGATATAAATATAAAAACCGATAATAAATGCAGTTCTGAGCTCACTGATAATAAAGCTGGGGATCAGAATTTCCGTGGGAATTCCATTGAGTGTTCCGTCCCATTCTTCACCACTGATTTCAAAGAAAAGTGTGACATCCTTTGTCTGCGTCTGCCCATACATAAACTCTCTTAAAGGCTGTAATCCTTCATCAAAAAATTCCTCCTGCGTGATTTCCCCGTTTTCAAACGGAACCAGCGCCTCCGTATAAATCGTTGTGACTGTCGGACGCATCACGAAAAAGGTTAAAAACAAAGCTAACCCAATCAGCACCTGGTTTGGAGGCGCTGTTTGGGTGTTAAGTGCTGCCCTGGTAAAATGTAACACAATGAGGATTCTGGTAAATGAAGTGAGCATGATCAGCAGAGTAGGTGCCAGTGCGATCAGCGTCAATGTAATCAGAATCCTTAAAGTCCCGTTAATCTGTCCATTACCTTCATTACTGGTAATGGTAAAGGTGTTGCCGATATTCAGTTGGGATAAATCATTCTGATCCTCAGCAGTTCCGGGATCCTGTCTTGTGGTACTCTCCGTGCTCTCTCCGGTAAGCCCCGTCGATGTGGAAGAGGCCTGCACGGAAAACTGCGGGATAATACACAATATGCCTACCGTCATCAGCAGGCATACTATGTTTATGATCTTTTTCATAAAGTGCATCATTTATTCTTTCTCTTTTTTCCCCAGATTCTTTACATTGGCAAATACCTTGGAAAAGTCCATCTGCTGCTGTCCGTCATCTGTTGTAAGTATCAACTCTTCTTCCGGCAATTCGGCCAGCATATGTACTTCATCCTTGCCAATGGCGATCAGGACATACTTCGTCCCGGCGCGCACAATCTGCAGATACTTGTTGGAAGTAATTCTGCAGGTTTCAATGACTTCCAGATTATTTGCATTGCTCTTCACCTTCTGGTATCTCGCGATCCAGCGTGTTGTGAAGTAGGTAATCACCAGAACAAACACAAACAATAGCAGGACGGTCAGAAACTGGAGATAACTGTCTGCCCTTGATGTAATTGCAAGGAGCATACTAACCCACTACTTTCTTAACGGCTTCCAATACACGGTCGGCCTGGAATGGCTTTACAATGAAGTCCTTTGCACCTGCCTGAATAGATTCAATAACCATCGCCTGCTGTCCCATAGCAGAACACATAATAATAAGTGCATTGGAATCAGCTTCTTTAATCTTCTTTAAAGCTCCAATACCATCAAGCTCCGGCATGGTGATATCCATCAGAACTAAATCCGGTTTTAACTCATTGTACTTTTCAACCGCCTTTAATCCGTTTTCAGCTTCTCCTACAACATTGTATCCATTCTTGGTGAGAATGTCCTTAATCATCATTCTCATAAATGCTGCATCATCAACGATTAAAATATTCTTTGCCATAGTTTTTTCTCCTATTTCTAGTTAATTATTTCGGTTACCCGGACACCGAAACTCTCTTCGATTACAACAACCTCGCCTTTAGCCACATACTTGCCATTTACAAGTACATCAATCGGCTCTCCGGCAATTTTGTCAAGTTCGATGATTGTTCCCGGTGCAAAATCCAGGATTTCTGCAATAGACTTCTTCGTCCTACCCAGTTCCACTGTAACTTCCAGCGGAACATCACGGATCAGACCGATATTTTCCTGCCCTGCAATTGAAGAAGCCATATTATTGAAGCTTTGGAACTGTGCCGGTTGTACATTCATGGGCTGTGCATTCATCTGAGGCATCCCCATATTCATTCCCATGTTCATCTGGGGCATTCCCATACCCATATTTGGCATTCCCATATTCATGTTCGGCATTCCCATGCCCATATTCGGCATTCCCATATTCATGTTCGGCATCTCCATGTTCATCTGGGGCATTCCCATATTCGCAGGATTACTCATCGTCCGATTCTCATCCATAGCTGCTGCCGGTGGAACATACGGTTCGGGAGCCGGTGTTGGCGCAGGTGCCGGAGCAGGCTCTTTTGCTTCCGGTGCAGGCTGTGTATCAGCAGAACCCGATGCAACAAAGGTTTCATACAGGCTTCTCGCAAAGGATACCGGATAGAGCTGCATAATCGTGCTGTCTACCAGATCATCAATTTGTATTCGGAAAGAAATTTTCACAAAGTTTCCTGCCAAGAATCCTTCTATCGATTCCCCGTTTTCAAATTCTTCCAGATTTAAGAGACTTGCTTCCGGGGGGCTGATATCAATCACTTTTCCAAGCATTGTGGAAAGTGAAGTTGCCGCTGAACCCATCATCTGATTCATCGCTTCTGAAATGGCACTTAAGTGAAGTTCTCCAAGTTCCCCATCGGTATTGGTACCATCACCGCCCATCATCAGATCTGCGATAACCTTTACATCATGTTCCTTAAGCACCATAATGTTGGCGCCGTCCAGGCCCGATGTATATTTGATTTTAATAAAAACACACGGTCTCTGGTAATCGCTAACGACAGTGTCCCATGTAGCCATCGTAACTACCGGTGTCGTAATATTAACCTTATGATTGACCAGTGAATATAACGTTGTTGCAGAAGATCCCATGCTGATATTGGCAATCTCGCCAATCGCATCACGCTCTATATCGGTCAGTGCATCCTCACTTGCTTCTGCCGGAGAAGCCGTGGCCGCTGCTGCGGCTGGCTGATCTGTTGCTGCCTGATCTGCAGCCGGCTCGTCATTGGAAGCATCATTGCTGTTACCAGACAAGTCCATTCCGTTGAGTAGTGCATTTATTTCATCCTGTGTTAACATTCCGTCCATGCCTTACTCCCCCTCTCTGATTACTGATGTTACCCGGACAGCATATTTGTCCTGACTCGAACCGGGCAAAGCCGTAAATTTACGGATATTTCCTACATAGACTGACATTTCAGAATTCACGTTGGTATCCAGCCTTATAATATCACCACACTGAAGACCAAGGAAATCATTCACGGATACCTGGCTTCTTCCAAGCACTGCCCTTACAGGGACATCCACCCGTTTAATCAGAGCCTCGATGTGCTCCTCATAATCTGTGGCATCATCCTTCTGCATAGTCGAAAACCAGTATTTCGTATTCAATTTATCAATGATGTCTTCCAGTGTAAAATAAGGAAGACAGATGTTCATAAATCCTTCCACATCACCGATCTTCACATTCATGGTCACAATTGCAATCATGTCACTCGGTGCAATGACCTGTGCGAACTGTACGTTCGTTTCAATCCGGTCAAGCATTGGAGAGATATCCAATACATTTCTCCATGGTTCCCGCATCAGTTGCATACACACAATCATCATTTTCTGAATAATAGTCATTTCAATTTCAGAAAAATCACGATTTCTTTCCAGAGGCATTCCCTGTCCTCCGAGCATACGGTCAATCATGGCAAATCCAAGATTGGGTGCTAATTCTATAATAACATTACCTGTCAAGGGTTTAAAGTCCACAATTCCCAAAATAACAGGATTGGAAAGTGCATTTGTAAATTCAGAGAACGTTACCGTTTCTGAGCTTGCTACCGTAGCCTGCACATTCTTGCGCAGATAAACCGGCAAATTCGTTGACAACAATCGTCCATAATGTTCATATATAATTTCTAATGTTCTCAGGTGCTCCTTTGAGAATTTGGCAGGACGTTTAAAGTCATAGTCTTTTATCTGTTTTTCCTTCGGTTCCTGCATCTGCTCCATATCAAGCTCGCCAGTGCTCAGCTGATTGAGCAGTTTATCAATTTCATCCTGCGATAGTACCTCGCTCACCGGTTCTCACCTCCTTCTTTCTTTACGCAGTTATATGCGTATTATTGATAAAGAGGATTGCTTAAGGTTACATCAAAAATGAAATCAGATCCATATAATGCACGAATTCTGCTGAGGATATCATCTTTTACTGCCTGCGGATTCTCAGAAGCTTCTTCCATGGTATACTGGCTGAATGCATCTGTGATCTCGCCCTTAATGAGATCTGCCTTATTCTCAAGGTCTGCGGAATAGGTCTTGTAATCGCTGTTTTTCTTATTCATGGAAAGTACAATCGAGGTGCTCACATAATGAACCTTCGTGGTGGTCTCTCCATTACTGTCGGTAATGGCAGAAGGCTTTAACTGGATGGTCATGTCTGCGATGGTATAGGTATCAATATCATCGATGGTAACTGTTTCTTCTTCCTGAGCCTCTCCATCCGTTCCAAGCTCTAAATGAATGGCAGATGCTACCTGCGTAACAAATGCCGCGGTCTTTTTGTTGGTATTCAGTACACTGAACATCATAATTGAGGTCAGGACAATATTTACGATCAGCAATACCAGAATTGCAACTGAAATGAGGTTTTTCTTCATGATGTCAACACCTTTCTTAGTTGTAAGAACTTAATGCGTTATAAATCCGGATTTCCACACGGCGGTTCATAGCTCTCCCCTCCGGTGTGGAGTTGTCCGCAATGGGAACATATTCGCCTCGTCCCGAATGCTTTACTTTACTCATATCAAGCGTAGTGTTATCCCGCAGATAATAGAACACGGAAAGCGCACGTCCCGCACTCAGTTCATCATTGTTGGAATACTTCGCTCCGGACATAGGAACGTTGTCCGTATGCCCTTCTATTTCAATTGTCCCTTCCGAAAACCGCTGCAGGATAATTCCGAGCTGGTTCATCATGGACAGAGATTCCTGTTTCAATTCTACACTTCCCGAATCAAAAAGCAAGGCTCCATTTACCGTGAGCTGTACATACTGGGAAGTAAATTCGATATCCACTTCTTTATCCAGATTCTTTTCTTCAAGAGCTTCTTCCACCTTCCCTGCCAGTTCTTCGGACTGCTTCAGCTGCTCCTCGTCTACCATTTCCTTAGCTTCTTCAAATTCCTTGGGCATTTCTTCTCCCTCGGGATTCATGCCGGTGCTGTTAATGTAATCATCCAGTTCATTCAACTGGCTCACCCCATTACTGATCAGCATACCATCACCGATTGCAGAAGCGCCTCCGCTAAAGATACTGAAGGTCTGGTTAAAGGATGCTGCCATCAGCTCAAACTTCTGGGCATCCATCGTAGACATGGAAAACAACATAACGAAGAAACATAACAGGAGGTTCATCAGATCTGCGAAGGTTGACTGCCACGCAGGCGCACCCTTCGGCGGTTCTTCCGGCTTTCTCTTAGCCAACCTCTTCACCTCCCTCGGCAGAATCACTTGCACGGTCTGCCGGAGCCAGGAAGGATTTCAGTTTCTCTTCAATAACCCGCGGGTTTTCACCTGCCTGAATCGAAAGTAATCCTTCAATAGCAATTTCTTTCATTGTAATTTCATTTGCATTATTTAACTTTAATTTGGTTGCAACCGGAGTACATATCCAGTTGGCAAGCAGGGAACCATATAAGGTGGTAATCAACGCTACCGCCATGGAAGGACCGATGCTGCTCGGATCGTCCATTTCATAAAGCATGTTAACCAGACCGATCAGCGTACCGATCATACCCCAGGCAGGTCCCATCGCACCGAGGTCTTCCCAGAAGGAAATTTTGCTCTTATGACGTTCTTCAATGCTGACAAGCTCTGTTTCCAGAATGCCACGTACCAGATCCGGATCCGTACCGTCCACAATCAGAAGGATTCCCTTCTTCATAAACTCGTCTTCCAGATTTCCCGCAGCCTCTTCCAGCGAAAGAAGTCCCTCCTTACGTGCCACATTCGACAGATCAATGATCTGGCTGATCATGGACTTCACATCATTGGACGGTGTCTTGAACACAAGCAGAAAACTCTTCAGTCCGGCGACATACTCTTTCAGAGTGGTCGATGCCATAATCGCAAAAAAAGAGCCACCAAATGTAATAACTGCTGACGGGGGATCTATGTATCGATAAAAGTTCTCTGCACCTGCATTACTGATAATACCATATACACACATGGCAAGGCATAACACTAAACCAAGAATTGACGCTAAATCCACTTTGTATCACCTTTTTTGCGTTAATCTGCAAAAATATCCTTTCTATACAATTTTACAAGATTTTTGACCTCTTGTCTACTTTCTTTTACAATTATTTTCCTGCCGGTGGTAAATAAAATGACCGTATCCGGCGTTTCTTCAACAAGTTCAATAAGTTCCGGGTTTACTAGTACTTTTCTACCACTCATTTTCGTCAGTTCAATCATACGGCTCCACCTCCGGGGAAATTGCTTAAGGGAACGTGCAGAATTTGCACGTTCCCTTACACCTTTATGCGTTTTGAAGCTTCCTCTGCTTCCCTTTTATTTATCCAATTAACTATTCAGCACTTAACGTTTCAGATTCGTCAATTCTTCAAGCAGGGTATCCGATACGGTAATAATTCGGCTGTTTGCCTGGAAACCACGCTGGGTGGTAATCATTTCGGTAAATTCTGCGGAAAGATCCACGTTACTCATTTCCAGTACACCGGAGTTCATATAACCACCGTTTGCAGTAATGTCTTCGCCGACTCCGTTAAAGTCACCGGAGTTCTGTGTTGCGGAATAGAGGTTATCTCCCTCCTTGGAAAGGCCGGATGCATTTGCGAAATTTGCAACTGCGATCTGTCCTAACAGTCTCTTCTGACCATTGTCGTAAGAAGCATAAATCTTACCATCCTTCTGAATGGCGATACCACTCATTTCACCAACCTTACGTCCGGAACCGTTACCCTTGGTGTCACCCTTCGAGCCTACGAAGGTAGAACTTCCGTTGTTGTTCTGGTTTGAGGTTGCGGAAAAGTCTGCGGTAATATCATCAAAGCTCGGCAGATTATCCTGGTTAAAATCAAAGACTATGGTATTCTGCTGCGTTGTGCCATCTGCAGCTCCAACATTCAGGAACGAACCATCCTTCGTGCTGTAACGGAGATATGCAGTCGTATCAGCGGTCGGTCCCTTCGTATTTGCACCAAATTTTACATAATCCGTGATATTTCCTGTTCCTGTCTTCACAACACTCTTACCATTCGTATCCAAAATATCATCAATCTGCAGGAAGAAAACGCCATCATCCGCTGTGCTGGCATCATGCAGCGAGCAGCGTACCGTGTACTTAAATCCCTTGTTATCATAAACCTCAAGATTTACCACTCTTCCTTCTGTACTGGTTACATTCGTATCATTCGTATCGATAATACCGGCGAAGGTTGCCTGACTGGTTGCCTCTGCCGGATAGGTCATATTGGCTTCGGTCATGACACGGAGTGCCGTTACGGTATCCTGCTTGATTGTGGTAGGATCTTCGGTATCCGGAAGCCATCCCATAACGTTATAACCGGTACTGGTCATGGCAAGGTTGCCGGCGCCGTCCACATAGAAGGAACCGTCTCTGGTAAAGAAGTTCTCACTTCCGTTGTTAACAACGAAGAAGGATTCTCCGGTAATCATAATATCAAACGGATCGTTTGTTGTCTGTGTTGCACCCTGCTGGGTAATTGCGGTTTTAATCGCACTCGTCTTGGATCCAAGACCGATCTGGCGGGCATTGATACCACCGACACCGGTTGTTGCGTTCGCACCGGATGCCGCCTGGGTGGTCTGATACATCAGATCACTGAAAGTCATGGACTGTGACTTGTATGCGGTTGTATTTACATTGGCGATATTGTTACCAATAACGTCCATTCTTGTCTGGTGTGTTTTAAGACCTGCCACACCAGCATATAATGATCTCATCATAATGAAATGACCTCCTTGTTTCGAGTCGTCTCTCCATTCCGTCTGTCAGTCGGGAATGTAAGCCTCCGTAAGGTCCGGCTATATAATAACGGCTCCATCAATATTTGTGAAAATATTTTCATCTGTTTCGTTCTGCTGCATTGCGGTTACGACGGTATTATTGGGAATGTTCACAATAAATGCCAGCTGATCCACAAGCACCAGGGATTCTCTGATTCCCTTTTGAGAAGCTTTGGCGGTTCCTGCCTGCAAGCGTTCCTTCTGGTTTTGCGTCAGTTCAATGTTTCTGTTTGAAAGCCGTTGTGCGGCATGCTTGGAAAATCTCACTTCCCGGCTGCTGCTCTGCGCACTTTCCAGAATTTCCTGAAAGCTTTTCCCATCCGTGGTCTTCACAGGAGTATTACCCTTTACTCCGTTCAGGTATTGATCCTGCAGCTGCTCAATCGTAAGAAATCCGTTATTCTTCACGATCATACTAGTTCTCCTCCCTGAGATCCTTATACTTCCTGTGTCTCATCAGCATCTTCGCCAGTTTCTCCGGCTTCTCCGCTTTCTCCGGACTCATCTGTGCTTTCCTGTGCACGGTCATGTTCCTTTACCAACTCTTCCATACGCTCCACGTACTTCTGAAGCTTCGTCACATAATCGTTCGGAACAAAACTTTTCTGATAGGTAGTCATTGCCTCATAGCCGGCTTTCAGAGTCTCTACGGTTTCTTTATCTCCATAGGTTAACTGATCAAGGCTCGGAAGCTTGTTCATTGCCACACAGAATGCTACGGCAAGATCATAAGAAGACTGATACTCTTCACTAATGACTGCAGTGACATCGTCTGCGGAATACTTCGTTCCGTCAATCGATACATACGCTTTGTTATTTTCGTAGGTAACATATTCCACGGTTCCCTGAATGGTCTTGGATTCTCCACTTGAATCGGTTGTGGTTACTTCTACTAATTTCCCTACCATAGAGGATGCTCTGGACAATTCCATGGAGGATGCCATATTCTGCATCTGCTCTACCTGGGAAAAGGTTGCGTACTGGGATATGTACTCGGTGTTGGATGTCGGCTCTAACGGATCCTGGTATTTCATCTGTGCTACCAGCAACTGTAAAAAGGCATCCTTATCCATACCACTGTTGCTTTTCGTTGCTTTCTTCGCAGAGGTTTCCGCTTCGGTCTGCTGGATCTCGCCATCCTTAACTACTGCACTTACTGCCATGTTTTCTCCTTTCCGACTTTCCTATGCGGTAAAGTCTACGGTATTTCCGTTTGCCTCCATCATCTTTGCAGCAAGTATTTCTTCTTCGGTTGCCTCTTCTTCAAAAGACGCATCCAGAGAAGCAAGGTTGATTCTTCTCGGTGTTCTGCGCTGTTGTTCATACGCTTCCTGTCCGGAATTCTCCTGTCCCTGCCATAAGCTGCTCTCAAAGCCTCTGGTGTCTACGGATACTTCAATGGCTTCTACCTTCACTCCCTGATCATTCAGTGCTTCCTTAAGCTGTAACATCTGTGTCTCCACAGCGGTCTTCACGGCTTCATTCTGTACATGGAACAATGCGGTAATCTCTCCTGCATGGTTCGTAAGCTGTACATGAACGGTTCCAAGACTCTGCGGATGAAGCTGCATTTCAAGGGAATCTACATTGGGGGTGATCCGGATCTTAATGTTACTTAAAATCTGATCCATAATCTCCTGTGTGTTCGAGGTATAAGCGGTTGTGCTTTGTGTAAAACCGGTTTCATTTACCGTCACACGGTTCTGTAACGGATTGTTGAACATTGTCTGACTGGACGACACATCAGCTCCGGTGTCTTTTCCTTCGGAACTCTGTCTGCCACTCTCCTGCTTCGGGGTATTTCCCGAATCTTCGGAGTCGGTTTTCGTCATTTGAACGGTTCTTGTTACATTCCCGTCGCCATCGGTTTCCAACGAAACCTCCTGTCCGTTCACACGAATGTCCACATTGATTCTCTGCTCTTTTTCTTCTGCTCCGGTGACATTGTCATTCACAGGTTCTTCACTGACCGTTTCATCCGCTGAAACATTGCCGGTATTCTGCATCCATTCCTGTACATCCTCCATTACGCCGGTTAACTCCTCCGGTGTCAGGGAAAGTGTCTGCTGCAGTTCCTGTGTCAGCTCACCTGCCATCTGCTGCAATGACTGGAGATTCTGAAAAAGTGCTTCGTTGGTTAGTAGTGATGAGGGTTCCGTTTCGCCACTTAAGGTTAAAACAAGCTGGGATAAATTTGTGGGATCTAATAAAGATATCATATCCAACCCTAAAATCTCCATCGCCTGAAGCAAATCTTCTTCCGACACATCGAGAGTTTCCATAATGGAAGTCTTCATCTTGTCGGCAGCTTTGGTGATTTCATCAGCCTGTTCTTCGAAAGAGCCGGTCTTTTGCGGTTGTTCGGTGTTATTCACACCGGTAACCTTACGGCTGTCTGCTGTGTTCTTTGACATTTCCACAGCATCCGCTGCTCCGGTACTCTTTGTTGCGGCTGACGGACGTGCCTCATACAGATTGCGGTTTCCTGTCGTTGCTTTGTCCATCGCGCTTCCGAAATCATTATCCGTTCCACTCTTTTTGGCGGGAACGTTATTTCCGGTGTTGATGTAATTCAGCAGCGAAGCCGCGTTCTTTACAGGTGCACTCGTCATTTTCTTTCCTCCTATATTATTTTTTCAAGGTACAATTAATATATCGGTCAAAGGAGTAGCCTCCTTAAGACTCCGGATCCATAATTTTAGTGAGCTGGGCCGCAACGGTCGGGTCCATTACTCCTAAAATTTTGCCTCGGTCGGCAGCATCCATTACTCCTAAAATCCGTGCTGCCAGATCTAAATTATCGGTCATATTTTCAATAATGGTAGCTGCCTGTTTGGGCTTCATCTCGGAATAAGCCTTCGCATAATTTTTGACCTCATCCGTTTCTTCTGTCTGTGCTACCACCTGTTTATACAAATACTCTGCCGTAGCGGGATCCATGGATTCGTAATACTTCTTATATTCTTCGATCCCGGGCCCCTTGTCGGCATAGACAACTTCCTCATAAAACTGGGTCTTAATCTTCTCAAATTCCAGCTGGCTGTCTTCGAATGTCTTCAGCCGTTCAATCTCCGCCTTTAACTGGGAAACCTCATCCGTATTCTCGGTATTGGCGGATTTTGCCCTCTCCAGCTCCAGTTCCAGCTCCTTAATATAATCCACAGCCTCCTGCAGACTGCTGTAACCGCCGTATGACTGGGAATTATCAGTAGATACTTCCGTATCGCTGTTCTTCGGGAGAATCAGGTTCACAACCGGGACATCCTTTAATACCGGCGTCAGTACATTGCTTCCGAACCCACCCAGATCAAGCTTTACAACCAGACAAAGAATCGCAATCCAGATCAGTACAATGATAAAGGTAACTAAAAATACCGAACCACTGCCTGTCTCTTCCTCATCTGCAAGATCTGCTTCCTGACTGGCAATTTCCTTTGCCCTTGCCCTTGCTGCCCTCTTCTGGTCCTTCTGTTCCTTTTTCAGTTGTTTCTTTTCTTCCTTCAGACGCTGCTTTTCCGCTTTCGCCTCTTCCGGAGTCATTACATCTTCTAAATCCGAACTCAAAATACTCTCTCCTATGCTTTCCTGCCATATGTATAACTGACAAGTTCATCGATTTCCTTGGATTCCCTTGCGTTTTCATCCTTCATGAACTGTTCAAACGCCTTCTCACGCAGCTTATCCTGCGTTTTGCTCTCCTGCATGGCGGTCTGCAGCGCCAGTCTTGCCTCTTCCATGCGATCCTCTGCACGTTTCACGTTAAGCTGCTGGTCTGCAATAAATTCATCCATACGGAGCAACGCTTCTTTATTCTCAATGATATCCATGATATTCAGGGTGTCCTCCCGTAAGGCACGCCCTTCCTCTTCATAAGCTTCTTTCCGTTTCTTTAACTGTTCAAGCTTTTCTTCTTCCTCATTCAAAGCTGCCCTTGCTGCCGCGAACTCGTTCTTTGCCTGCTCTTCCAGCTTCTTTTTTACTTCCAGAATGCTCTGCATCCGGTATTTAAACTTAGCCATCGAAAATTTCCTTCAACATGGATACAGTCTGTTCAAAGGTAAACTTATCGGACACATCCTGCATCAGAAACTCATTGACTGCTCCGATTTTGGAAACCGCATAATCAATGTCAGGGTTGCTTCCTGCTTTATATGCACCGATATTAATCAGATCCTCTGCCTCTGCATAAGTCGCCATGACATTTTTAAGCTTACCGGCATAGGACTTGTGCTCTCTCGTTGCAATCTGACTCATGCAACGGGAAATGCTCTGCAGCACATCAATCGCCGGATAATGGTTTTTATGCGCCAGCTTACGGTCCAGCATAATATGTCCGTCCAGAATGCTTCGTGCCGTATCGGTGATCGGTTCATTGAAATCGTCACCATCCACAAGTACGGTATAAAGTCCGGTGATCGAGCCTTTATCCGAACATCCGGCACGCTCTAAGAGCTTTGGCATCTCGGAATAAACGCTCGGTGGATAGCCACGTGATACCGGAGGCTCCCCACTTGCAAGCCCGATCTCTCTTTGTGCCATGGAAAAACGTGTCATGGAGTCCATCATCAGAAGGACATCCTTCCCCTGATCGCGGAAGTATTCTGCAATTGCCGTCGCTGTCTGTGCTGCTTTCTTACGTTCCAGCGCCGGTTTATCCGAGGTTGCGACTACAACAACTGAACGCTTCATACCTTCCGGTCCCAGGTCACGCTCAATAAATTCACGCACCTCTCTGCCTCGTTCTCCGATCAGTGCGATGACGTTAATATCTGCTTTGGTATTCCGGGCAAACATACCCATTAAAGTAGACTTTCCCACACCGGAACCTGCGAAAATTCCGATTCGCTGCCCCTTGCCAACCGTAATAAGACCATCTACGGCTTTTACCCCCAGAGGAAGCACCTCGGAAATAATCTTTCGTGACATAGGATCCGGAGGCTTTGCCTCCACTGAATACTCCTCGCCTGATAAAACCATCTCTTCATTCGGGCGTCCCAATCCGTCCAGGGTATGGGATAACAGGGAATCATCCACGCGTACCTTTAAAGGTGCACCAGTGTTCTCCACACTGCTTCCCGGTCCGATTCCTTCCACATTCTCATAGGGCATCAGCAGGTTTCTTCCATTGCGGAATCCAACCACTTCGGCAAGTGCAGGCTTGCTTCCCGCATTTGCTGCACTGGGGTAAATCATACAGATATCACCCAGCTTGGCTGAAGGTCCTGCTGACTCAATGGTAAGCCCTACGACATTTACCACCTTTCCACGTACCTTAAATAAGCTGTCCGTGGATACCGTTCTATATTTATCAAACTGAATATCTGAAATATCCATCCCGGTATTTCCTTTCTGCTTCTTCCTCAAGACTTCTGATAAGCAAGCAGCATCAACCGGCGTTTCAATTCTGCAAGCTCAGTATCGAGTGAGCAGTCATACACACCGCCTTCTGTTTCAATCATACACTGTGCACGGGCAAGTGTTGCATCCGAGACAATTTCGACTGAACCACTCTGCATACCGGCTTCTTCGAGTAAAGCAGCCTTCTGCTCCTGCACATAAGCATAATCTTCTTTTGCCACATGAATCATAATGGAGCCTGTACTGTCCACCTTCAGCAGCGTATCCTGTAAAAGCTTCAAAACCAGTTCCTTATGCTCCTTCACTTCTACTTTAAAAATATGACTGTAGACATCACACAGGGTGTCTACCATCATGGGTTCCATTTCTTCAAGCTTCTTCTGGTACTCCTGCTCCTGCTGCAGCCGTTCTGCTTCGTACTGCTTCTGCAGTTCCTGTACCGAATCCATTCCCTTCCGGTAGCCTTCCTGATAGCCCTGTTCATTGGCTTCTTCAAAGGTTTTGGCCTTCATCTGTTCGATTTCGAGCTGCGCCTGTTCCTTTTCCTGTTCAATCTGAGCCTGCAGGCCCGCAAGTTCATTCCTCGCCGCCTCAATCTCCCTGTTTAACTGCTCCTGTTCCTGAATCGAGGCATTCTGCGTGGAAGCGGCTTCCGCATCCGGCTCTAATAAAACATCGACCTTCTCCGCATCCAGGCCTTCCGTAAATCCATCCTGCGCCGCAACAAGTTCCCGCTCCGGCTGACGGCTTCTGCGCTGCGCTTCTTCCTTAAGGCGCTGTTCCAGTATCTCATTCATGTCAATGACACGGGCACTTTCACCCAAATGAATGAAGCCCGCTTTATATAAATTACTAGACAATGATCTCGTCACCTCCGCCTCTGGAAATTACGATCTCTCCGGAATCCTCCAGCTTACGGATAATATTTACAATCTTCTGCTGTGCCTCTTCTACATCCTTCATACGCACAGGCCCCATAAATTCCATATCTTCCTTAATCATAACAGCAAGACGCTTGGAAAGGTTGTTGAAGATTGCATTCTGTACCTGTTCATTCGCACCCTTAAGTGCAAGTGCCAGATCATTATTGTCCACATCACGCAGCACGCGCTGGATTGCTCGGTCGTCCAGAAGAAGAATATCTTCGAATACGAACATCTTTTTGCGGATTTCGTCTGCCAGCTCCGGCTCTTCGATTTCCAGACTCTCCATAATGTGTTTTTCGGTTCCACGGTCTACCGTGTTTAAAATATCTACGACAGCATCGACACCGCCGATGATGGTGTAATCCTGATTTACCAAAGATGCAAGCTTGGATTCGAGCACCTTTTCCACTTCCTTCACAATATCCGGACTCGTCCGGTCCATAACCGCAATACGCTTGGCAACATCTGCCTGACGGTCCGGTGGCAATGCGGAAATAATCAACGCAGCCTGGGATGGCGGCAGATAGGATAAGATAAGGGCGATCGTCTGCGGGTGCTCATCCTGGATAAAGTTCAGCAGCTGGGATGCATCGGTCTTACGTACAAACTCGAACGGCTTTACCTGCAAAGATGCAGTCAGCTTTCCAATGACATCCATGGCCTTCTCGCTTCCGAGAGCCTTTTCCAACAGCTCCTTGGCGTAACTGATACCGCCCTCGGCAATATACTGCTGAGCCAGGCAGACCTGATAGAATTCATCTATGATCTCTTCCTTAACCTGCGGCGTCACGCTTCTGGTGTTGGCTATTTCCAGTGTCAATTCTTCAATTTCATCTTCTTTTAAGTGCTTAAATATCAATGCCGACTTTTCAGGGCCCAATGCAATCAATAAAATTGCTGCCTTCTGAAGTCCACTCATATGTTCGTCGCTCATCATTGCCATTTTTTAACCTTCCTAAAGTGCAGACTTAACCCCAGTCTTCATTCAGCCAGTTACGCAAAAGACTGGCTGCTGCTTCCGGATTCTCATCCACAAACTTCTCGATCATCTTTCTGGTTTCGGACATCTGTTCCGTACTAATATTCTCAATTTCCACCTCCGGCTGGGACTGCAGTAACGTTTCTACGGCGAGTTCTTCCGGTTCCTCTGAAGTCTTCTCTCCACGCATGCTGCGCAGTACAACAAACACAAGCAACGCCAGAATACCAACAATGAGAACAATCGTCATGATATCCGTGGCTGAGATTCCAAGTCCTTCCGAATCAATGAACATATTCTCGGAATATGCCACAATGGAAATATTATCCGTCGGGAATCCGGTTGCCTTGGAAACCATATCATAAAAGCTCTGATCCACGGTGACTACCGTCTGGCCTTCGTTTGCAAGCTTGTATTCCTCCCAGGTAACCCCGTCCAAGAGTCCCTGCGCCTTCACATCATCCTCCCGCACCATTACAATCTTGGTAAACGCACAGGAAATGGATGAGTTCGTATAATTTACCGTTCCTGCCGGGATCTGCTTGTCCGTAATCCTCTCGCTCGGTGTATATTTCCGTTCTTCCTCGGAAGTTGTGGAAGAGCTTTGGGAATTGTCCTGGTAAACATATTCCTGGTTGCCATTGGAATCGGTTCCCGGCACATCGGAATTGCCGTTCGTTGCTTCAGAACTGTAAATCCGTTCGGATGACAGATATCCCTGTGTCTGTCCGTCTGCCACATAAAATTCATGGTCGGTCTGGCTGCTCGTTGAGAAATCCACATCCAGATTGACGGCAACTTCCACCTTATCAAACTGGTTCGTCCCCATCACAACCTGACGGACATCATTCTTCACCTTATTCTCCCACTGTGATTTCACACTGAGCTGGGAGCTTGCGGTTCCCGAAACGCTGTAGTTATCCGATCCGGAATACAGGGTATTTCCCTGTGTATCCATAATTACAATATTCTCTTCGGTCTTGTTACCGACGGAAACTGCAATCGCCTTGGCAATACCTGCAGCGGTTTCCGGTGGAATCTCCTCGCTCAGCTCCAGAACCACCCATGCGGAAGCATCCTCCTGCTGGGAAATCAGCGTTCCGTCATTTTCCGGAATATACAGATCCACAACCGCAGTTTTCACAAAAGAGAAGGTTGCCAGAAGATCCTGTGCCAGTCTCGTTTCCATGTATAGCTCATAACGCTTCTGCTTATCCGACTCGGTTGTACTGAAGCCGCCACTTGTCACGTTATCGATTGTATAGGAATTTGCCTGGATATTGTTAGAAGCAAGCAGCAGATTTGCCTGGGAAAGCTGCTTTTTATTAATTGAAATCTGATAGGCATCATCTGAAACCTTGTAGTCAAGTCCCTCACCATCCAGAAGCTCTGCTATCTGGGAAGCTTCCTTCGTGGTATCACAGTTTCGCAACAGGGTGTACTGTGGTCTTGTCAAAACGGTAACCAAAATAGCCAAGGCAAGAATCACTCCTGCCCCAGCTGATATAATGAACGTTTTTTGTTTGGTGGAAAAGTGATTCCACCATTCCAGAACTTTACTTAAAAGCTCTTTTATCTTGTCAGCCATGATCTAACTCCTTAAATCTGAATCTGCATAATTTCCTTATATGCCTCTAAAAACTTATCACGTACCGCTACCGTATAGCTTAATGCGGTCGATGCCTTACCAAGTGCAATACTAAGGTCATGTGTGTTTTCAGATTCACCAAGAGCCCATTTGATCTGCTCATTCTCGGCGTCAGATAAATAAGCATTTGTTGTGGAGAGATTTTCAATTGCCTTATCAAGAAGTCCTCCGAACTCTCCTGTGGAGTGACCGGCATTTTGAATGGATGTATTCTCCGCAGCCTTGCGAATGGCATTGGAAGATATATTATAAAAACTAGACACATCTACCATGATGTTGATTCCTCCTGCAGCTCTCCTGTAAAAGTCACAGAATCTGCATTCTTCTGTTTTTTATTTTCTGTCTGTGGCCTATGACTGTGCAATCTCGAGTCCCTTCATTGCCATCGACTTGCTTGCATTAAACGCTGTCGCATTCGCCTCATAGGAACGGCTCGCATCAATGAGGTTCGTCATCTCAGTCACCACATTGACATTCGGGTAAGTCACATAACCGTTCTCATCCGCATCCGGATGGGACGGATCATACACCATATTCATCTGCGTCCAGGTGTCTTCCTTAACCGAAGATACCTTAACACCCTGATTCTTATAACGGTCACTGGCTGTTCCGAAGATACTGCTGAAGGTTCCTTGTTTCGGTCCCTTCTCTTCGAATGTCACTACCTTACGGCGGTAAGGCGTTCCATCCTCGGTACGGGTGGTATTCATATTCGCCACGTTCTCGGAAATGATATCCATACGGTAACGTTCTGCCGTCATTCCGGACGCATTGACATTAAAGGAAGTAAAAATACTCATCTATGTAGTCCTCCTATTTCATAACCATTCTCAGATTGGCAAATTCCTGATTGATACTGCTGATCAGTCCGTTGTATTTAATCTGATTGGACGCCAGTTCCACATTCTCTGTATCAACATCTACATTGTTGCCATCCAGGCGGTACGAAAAGTTCGCCGCATCCGTATAGACACGCGCCTGCAGATCTTCGACATGTAAAGAGGCTACCTTGTCATCCACCGATTCATACCGGCTGTTTCCGAGAGCCTGTCGAAGCTGGGCTTCAAAATTAATATCCTGCCGTTTATATCTTGGGGTATTCACATTTGCAAGGTTATTTGCAAGAATTTCGTTTCTCTTCCAGGATGCGTCTGCTGTTTTCCCCATTACGTTAATATAGTCAAAAACATTCGAATTGATCATTAGGCATTTCCTCCCTTGTTACATTATAGAAATATTTATCAAAAAACACAAGATTTTTTTGCTTTATGGAACTAGTACATATATACTAAAAAAGGATCTACGAATTCTGTATTCATAAATCCTTTTATCGTTCTAAACTAATCCTTTAGTTTCCTGTATGCTTGAATTTGACGGCTCTTAATGGATATTCTCACGCTTCAGTTTCTCAACTTCTTCAAAGACCATATCGTTTAATACCTTAATATAAGTTCCCTTCATTCCGGACGATCTCGATTCAATAACACCTGCACTTTCAAACTTCCGAAGCGCATTTACGATGACGGATCTCGTAATTCCCACACGGTCTGCAATCTTGCTGGCAACCAGGATTCCTTCCATACCGTCCAGCTCTTCAAAAATGTGCACCACCGCTTCCATCTCGGAATAAGAAAGCGTATTAATTGCGGATTTAATAACAGCAAGTTTTCTTGTTTCTTCCGCGCTCTCTTCGTTCACGGCACGCAGCATCTCAAGTCCGACAACCGTCGTTCCATATTCACACAGGATAATATCGTCAATATCATACTGCTTTTCACACTTATAAATAAACAGAGTGCCAAGCCGTTCACCTGCAATCTCAATCGGCGTAATGATTGCCTGAAACTTACGGACATTCTCATCTTCAAAGCCCAGTGTCTCAAGGTTCACATTCTCCTTCGTGGAAAGAACCGCCAAGAGACGTTCGTTCAGCATACCGTCAATAAAGCCTCCTACCTGATCAACAATCAGTTCTGTAATGGACTCTACCCCCTTACAGTCACCAACGCCTAACACTTTCCCCTTTTTGCTGATTACCAATACATTGGAATCGAGGATTTCACACAAAACAGAGCAGATATCATTGAATACAACCTTACTCGAATTGTTGTTGTGAAGAAGCTTCCCGATCTTTCTTGTCTTATCTAATAACTGTACACTACTCATTCTTACACGCCTTTCCCCCTGTGAATAAAATTACAATTTTCTGTTTCCTGTCTACTAAAGCACAGTATACCACAATTGATCTTTATTTACAATGATAATGCGTGAATTTTTAAATAATTCCATACTACTAATAAAATTTTCAGAAATTATTTCAAAATAAATCTCCCTTAGTCCTCTTTCTTCTCAATCTTTGTCACATAGCCACAGTTCTCGTTCATGCAGGCCAGCTTATTTCCTTTATAAAGCATTAAGGAACCGCACTTCGGACATTTATCCCCTGACGGGCGCTGCCATACCATGAAATCACAGTCCGGTGCCCCAAGACAGCCGTAATACTTTCTGCCCTTACGTGTCATCTTCTGCACCAGTTCCTTACCGCACTTCGGACAGGCCACACCAATCTTCTCATAGTATGGCATGGTGTTTCGGCATTCCGGGAAGCCCGGGCAGGCAAGGAATTTGCCATGCGGACCATATTTAATCACCATCTGTCTGCCACAAAACTCACAGACCTGATCGGATACCTCATCCTTAATCTCAACCTCTGCAAGCTCTTTCTCAGCAATCTTCACCGCTTCATCCAGATCGGGATAGAAGTTCGAAATGATGGTCTTCCAGTTTGCTTTCCCTTCTTCCACGCTGTCTAAAAGAATTTCCATGTTGGCGGTGAAGTTCACATCCACAATACTTGGGAATGCTTCCTTCATGATGTTGTTCACCACTTCACCAAGCTCGGTCACGTAGAGGTTCTTATTTTCCTTCACAATATATCTTCTGGCAAGAATAGTGGTAATGGTCGGCGCATAGGTACTCGGACGTCCAATTCCAAGTTCCTCGAGGGCACGGACCAGGGAAGCCTCGGTATAATGCGGAGCAGGCTGTGTAAAATGCTGCTTTTCATCAAATTCCAGGAGCGTTAACTTCGACTGCTCATCAAGTCCCTTCGTCAACGTATTCGTCTCTTCCTTATCATCCTCCTGGATGTAAACGCTCATAAAGCCGTCAAAGGCAAGCTTCGATGCTGCCACGGTAAAACGGTGCTTTCCGGCATCAATCTTTACCGAAGTCGTTTCATAAACCGCCGGAGTCATCTGACTGGCAAGGAAACGCTTATAAATTAACTGATATAACCGTAACTGGTCTCTGGATAAGGATTCCTTTAATACCACAGGGCTGAATGCAAGGGAAGTCGGACGGATCGCTTCATGCGCATCCTGGATCTTCTTGTTATCTTTCCGGTTCTCTCTTGCCCCGCCTGCTGCATAGCGGTCTCCGTAATTTTCTTTGATAAAATCTTCTGCAGCAGCCTGTGCCTCATCGGAAATTCTCGTGGAATCGGTACGCAGATAGGTGATTACACCGACGGTTCCGGAGCCTTTGATTTCCACACCTTCGTAAAGCTGCTGTGCAAGACGCATCGTTTTCTGGGTAGAAAAGTTCAGCACCTTGCTGGCTTCCTGCTGTAAGGTTGAGGTCGTAAACGGAAGCGGAGACTTCTTGGTACGCTCTCCCTTCCTGATTTCGGCGATCTCATAGGAGGCTGCCTTACACTCCTTCATGATCTCCTCCACCTGTTCCTTACTCTTAATATTTACCTTCCCCTCTTTCGTTCCGTAATACTTGGCAACCAGAGGTTTCTTCTCGGAGTCTACCTGCAGGGACGCATCCAACGTCCAGTATTCCTCCGGAATAAAACTGTTGATTTCTTCTTCCCTGTCACAGATGATCCTGAGTGCCACAGACTGTACCCGGCCTGCACTTAAGCCCCGCTTTACCTTCGCCCACAATAGCGGGGAAATCCGGTAACCCACCATACGGTCCAACATACGTCTCGCCTGCTGGGCATCCACCAGATTCATATCGATTTCACGCGCATTCTTCAAGGATTCCTTCACGGCATTCTTCGTGATCTCATTAAATGTGATACGATACACCTTCTTATCCTCTAACTTCAATGCACAGTACAAATGCCATGAAATTGCTTCTCCTTCACGGTCCGGGTCGGTTGCGAGATAGATCTTGTCTGCTTTCTTGACTTCCTTACGCAGATTCGCTAAAATATCGCCCTTGCCGCGGATGGTAATATATTTCGGTTCATAACCGTGCTCCACATCAATTCCAAGCTGACTCTTCGGGAAATCCCGTACATGACCGTTGCTTGCCACAACCTCATAACTGCTTCCCAGAAACTTCTTTATGGTTTTCACCTTGGCAGGTGATTCCACGATTACCAGATATTTCGCCATTTCAAACCCCTTTTTCCTTTATTGTGCTAAAGTCTTAAACCATATACGATTTTACACTATACAATACTTCCCAAAAAGTTTCAAGCAGAAATTTCCGATTTATAGTCAAAACGGAAATTTCTGCCTGATGAGTTTCTTCTATTTATATAAGATTTTACTATTCAGAATTCCACCGGCAAAACCGCTGCTATGCAGCCGGGGCTCCTGCTTTACTCCAAAAGGAAAAGCTGTGTACGGGTAAAGGTCACGGAATCATAACCACGGACTGTCTTACTTCCTACCCCATCCGGACGCTCCAGCGTCGAAACCATTTCCACATAAATTCTGGCATTTGTGGCTGCCGTATTATTCTGAAGTGCAATTACCGGGGCTTTTAACCGGTAAACCACTCCCTGCCGAAGCTGGGAAGCTGCCACTTCCGTGAGGGCATTATCCTGTACCGTCCACATACTGCTTGTAAACGGTGTCACCTGTACCGTCTCATCTCCCACATCAAGAGTGGTTCCTCCTGCCGCATCTTCATAGTAGAAGTTCACGGCATACACATTGGAAAGTGTGAGATTGCTGTTCTTAAATTTAAAGAATACATCCACAGTCTCATCCAGCAAACCATTCTGTGTCTCGATTTCCTGATCAAACGGAATGCTGATACTGGTTACTTCTGCTGCACCCGCATCAAATCCGGACACAATATCTACCTTCATATTGTGTACACCGGCATCGTATGCCAGCATCATGGCATTTACGAACATCTGACTTTCTTTAAGTCCTTTTCCCTGTGGATTCTGTGGATTATCCACATCATAGGTATAAGAAGAATAATCGTCATTACCGATAAAAACCACATTACTTCTACTGTAAAGATAATAGTTGTTCGCTCCATCTCCCGGTGAAACATCATAGGCATCGCTGCCGGCAAAAACAAACCACGGCGTTACAAACGGTGCCTGTAAGCTGCCAAGATCAAGCAGATAATCATATGCCATATAGCTTCTGCCGCCATCCAGTGTCACACTCTTTTGAATAGCATAAGGGTAACGGAATACACTTCCCTCATTGATGCCCGATGCTCCCAGATTGCTCTGTTCGGTAAACATCCATGCCTCCAGGCCTGCATAACGGAAAAGGGAACCGTAGTCACGGCCTAGCTTTCCGTAAGTCTTTCTGCTTTCATATTGTCCCAGAAGCTGATAATCCAGTGCACGCGCATCCGTTGCTTGCTTCCCCGTTACCAGTACACTGTGTCCCTCATTCACATAACCGGCAACCGCATCCTTCGGAAAAGCATCGGATCCGCTTCCAAAACCTATAATCAACAGATCCCATTGATTCAGGTAATTCGCATTTTTCTCCAATTGTCCTCCCAGCGTTTCAGAATCCATTGTTTCAATCTCGAACTTAACGTTCATGGTATTCTCTGCCATCTTAAGGTAATAGCCAAGCGTAGAATTTTCCTGCCGGTACAGTGTTGCAAGTGAGGTCGCATCATCCTTCGTTCCGATCTGCAATACCCGGATCTTTTCTTTCGTTCCATCCGTCACCTGCAATATTCCCTGTACCGAGGATCTGCGGTAGGAATTGTTGTTATCCAGAACCTCCAGTTTATATGGAACGGCTCTCGATCCCGGCGACTCCGTAAAGACAATCGTTGCCTGTCCGTTCTCTGCTGTTGCACGGACTACTGCTCCCTCAGCCGCCCGGTTATCCACACGTTCCACATCCGTATAATTACCATCGTCATTGATATCCAGATAAATTTCCGTATGACACTCTCCTTCGTAGCTGTCTCCCTTCTGGTTCGAGATCGCATAAGTAAAGCTTACGGATAATTCTCCGTTTACTGCCTCCGTAAATGTGAAGTCCGCTGTATCCGATACCGAAATCACAGGATGATCGATATTCAGCTGTGCCATAAACAGAATATTGCTGTGCACATCATCAATCGTGTAAATCCGATCACGGAAGTCGGTGACGGCCTGCTTTAAGAAATCATACATCTGGGTATCTTCTGCTACATATTTCGTGTTAATTCTGTCGGCACCGTTCTTTGCTGACTTACCGGTAAAGAAATCATTTTCAACGAGTATGGGATAACCTGCCCTCATGAAGTCCAACAGTTCCAGCTTCTTACGCTCTGTAATATCAGACATGTCATACCGTTCATCACTTCCTGTTGCCAGGTCACCCGTATGATAAAGCTTATTATTCAGGTTGGAATCGTTATATACCGTACTTCTCCACGGTTTTGTCTCATAATTCAGCTTCTGTCCGTCCAGTCCGATAAATACCAGATTATAATTCTGGTTGATATCCTCCCATTCACTGTTAAATGCTGCCACAGCTCTGGTCGTAACCGTTGCATCTACTTTTTTCGAACTCTGTAACACCCGTTTTTTAATAGAACCGGTCGCATTACGCTGCCAGTAAAGTGTGGTACTGTCATTGGCCGTCTCTGCCCATAAATCTGCCTCATTGTTCGTTGGCTGCAGCTCCAGAATCCGTAAATCGGTAAAATCCGCAACAAATCCAACGGAATAATTAATGATATACTCCATTGCTTTTGCTTTGCCCACATTTTCCGGAATCCGGTTCTCTTCCGGAAGCAGCGAATTTTCAGACCGGATCAGATTCAAAACCTCCGAAAATCCGTTTCCCGCACTTTCCCCATCAAAGTTATCCGGAAAATCCTTATCGACAAGGGATGTACCACTGTTTACAACATAAACATTCCGGTTCACGTAATGATTACCGTTATCCGTGCGGTTGGGATAATTGGAATTATCCAGATAAGCAAATAACCAGTCCGGAACCGTCTGGGCGTCATTCACGTAAGTCTCCAGATCTTCCTTCAGGAACATCTTTGCAAGCCCCTGATAGTCCAGCTTACTGTAATTCTCATTCGTAGTTGCATCATAATCCACAATCACCGGAAGCAGATCAACTGCCGCACGGCACACCAGTGCATAGGCATTCTCTCTGGTTGTATCCGAAGTGATATATTGGAATGTCAGCTTCTGGCTTTCCTTATTAATAAAGGGAGCTCTTCCGTCCTCCAAATATATGAGATCCGCCTGCTTAATCATATCCTGTGTCAGGAGATCTGCGCGAATCGTGCGGACTTCAATCCTGAAGTTGTCATTCGCATTATCGCCACCGGAAAGGGTGTGGAAAACATATTGCTTCAGCCAGTCACGGCCACCATTGAAACGGAAATAGGTCGGTGCATTCCGTACCTCCATCCATACCGGTGCCTGCCCCGCTTTATCCGCTTCACTCAAATCTGCCTCATCGGTCAGCTTGTATTCACCGGCTCCGGCCCCTACATAAAGGAATACCTTATCCGTGGTTACATTCGATGGTACTGCCTGAACTGCCGTTGAAGAATATGTCTGCGCCTGCGCATCCGCTTCCTCATCATCGGAGAAGGTCTCAACGGAGTCTTCGGATTCCGTATTCAATGCATACAAATCATAAGGACGACCGGAACCGTCCGGCACAAGCTTCTGCGCGGATTCAATGGCGTATAAGCTTCTCTCATCACCCGCTGTAAGCTTATCTGCATATTCAAAAGTCACAACATAATACTCTGTTCCCGCATCGCCATTGTTTCCTGCATTTCCGGTATTCTCCGCATCGCCATTGCTTTCTGCATTTCCGGTATTCTCTGCATCGCCATTGCTTCCTACATTTCCGGTATTCTCCGCATTGCCATTGCTTTCTGCATTTCCGGTATTCTCCGTATTGCCATTGCTTTCTGCATTTCCGGTATTCTCCGGTTCGCCATTATCTCCTGCGTTTCCGGTATTCTCCGGGTTACCATCGTCGTCCGGATCTTCCTCCTCACCGTTTTCTGCTTTCGGCTGCTGCACAGTGCTATAATAAATAGAAGAAACAGGAATTGCATAATTCACTTCATTACTGACCGTTGTGGTCGTTGTTGATAACTCCTGATTATC
>USDI01000002.1 GCA_900553305.1 uncultured Lachnospiraceae bacterium | reverse complement strand
ATAGAAAGAAAAGGAGAAGTGTGAGAACGGCGAGATCTCGCAGAAGGAATTTACGCAGTGGCTGAAACGGTAAATCTATTTATTCTTTATCGAAAGCCTTGCAATCAGAATACATTTGTAGTACGATGGGAAATAAAGGAGTGGTGTAATTTGGACGAGCCACGTTTGGAAATTCCAGCAATACGGCATGACGGTAATTGTATCCAGCCACCTGCTTTCGGAAATTGACCAGCTTGCAGACGACATTGGGATTATTGCAAACGGAAAAATGTGTTATCAGGGGGCGCTTTCGAACCTGCACGAAACCGATCGGGATAAGTCTCTGGAGCAGATTTTCCTGGATCTGACCGGAAAGGACAGGAGCTTATGATCAGACTGATAAAATGTGAATATAAGAAAACAAAACGGAAGCATCTCTTTCTCACGGCGTTTGCCGCGCTTGTTTTAATGAGCGTGTGGGCTTTTTACGGGGACATGAGCAGTGATTTTGTCAGACGGAACGGATATAGCATGTTTCTCTATCAGTTTCCGCTTGTCAATGCGATCTTTTTTCCTTTGCTGTGTACGGTGATTGCATCCCGGCTCTGTGATCTGGAACATAAGGGCAGCAATTTTAAACTGCTCTGTACGATGGAGGACAAAGGAAAACTCTTTGACGCAAAATTACTTTATGGACTGATGATCGTCTTTTCCGGCGTGATCCTGTTCTGGATCGTGACGATAGTATATGGAAAAATGGCAGGTTTCACAGAAGAACTCCCGCTAAATAATTATCTGCTTTATCTCTTGTTTACGATTGTTCCGACGGCTGCCATCTATACCTTTCAGCAGTCACTGTCTATGATTTTTAAGAATCAGACAATTCCGTTTTTCGTTGGAGTAACCGGAGAGTTTGTCGGTCTGTTTTCCATGTTCCTGCCACAATTTCCGGTTTTGCGGAAAGCAGTATTGTGGGGATATTATGGAGCTTTACAGTTTGTCGGACTCTTCGGCTGGGATAAGGAGACAAGGTATGACCATGCGTATTTTGCAGTGTTGCCTCTTGACTGGAAGGCATTTGCTTTACTGACTGGTCTGATGATTCTGACTTATGTCATTGGAAAATACATTTTTAGCAGGAGGGAGTTTTAAAGATGTTATTTAAATTAATCAAAGCAGAAAGATTGAAATTGAAGAGGTCGCCGCTCTGGCTGGCGTTTTTGTTTATGCCGGTGATACCGGCATTGCTTGGGACGTTAAATTATATGGCGAATATTGAAATTTTACAAAGTGAATGGTTCAGTCTCTGGACGCAGCACACGCTGTTTACGTGCTATTTCTTTTTGCCGATCATGATCGGGATTTATTCCTCCTACATGATGCGGCAGGAGGAAAACAACCGTAACTGGAATAAGGTCTTATCGATGCCGGTGTCCAAGAACCTTGTGTTTATTGCCAAGCTCGTACAGGTCTTTTTTATGATCCTTTTCAGTGAAATATGGATCTGTACCCTGTTTGTGATATCCGGAAAGGTGATTGGCCTGACGTCTGCCATTCCGTGGGGAAAGCTCGTGATCTGGTGTCTTTTCGGAACACTTGGCGGCACGGTAATTGCAGCCATACAGCTTATGATTTCCCTTTTTATCAAGAGCTTTGCGCTTCCCGTCGGAATCGCACTCGGAGGAGGCTTATCCGGACTGGTGTTCCTTGCAAAGCATCTGGGGCATATCTGGCCCTATTCGCTTATGGCATATGGAATGAATTCCAATGCGCCGCAGGAACTGATTGAATCGGGATATGTGTGGTTTGTTGTGATCTGCATCGTGTATATTGTCCTGTTTATGACGATCAGCAGTATGATTCTGAGCAGGAGAGATATCTGACATAACAGTTCAGCCATGCTTATTCATAAGTTGCTTATAGCAACTTATTTCATATCGGGCGTCTGCCCTATAGAAAAGATTGCACAAGCTGTCCTTAGTGAGCAAGCTCCCACGCTCAGCTTGTACAATTTTCTGCATGGCTGAACTGTTGCGTTATATTTTAATTTGCACCCACTTTCCCTGTTTGAAGCGCACGGTTGCGAAGATAAACCGTGAAATTTGATCGCCGAGCACACCCATCCAGATTCCGATGATGCCGAAGCCAAGCGTATACCCCAAGAGGTAGGAAACGACGGTACGGATGATGGTGACGCTGATGGTAGAGGCAATCGCGGTGTACAGCGTATCACCGGCACCCCGCAGGCAGCCCATGTAGATGACCTGACAGATCTGGAAGATCACGACAAAGATGATCACATGCATGATGCTTACCCCGATTGCGATAATGTGTTCTTCCTTGAAAAACAGGTGATACAATCCGCTGGCACCAAAGTAGTAAATGCCGACCAGACACACCGCGATAAAGGCTCCGATAAGACGGCAGGTACGTCCGTATTCCTTGGCAAGATCCGGATCACCGGCACCCAGGCTTCGTCCGATCAGTGCAACCGCTGTGGATTGCAGGCCGTCCCCGAAGGAGAAGGACAGAGCCATGATATTCATTCCTACCTGATGGGCGGCCATTGCATCGGTTCCCTGGTCGGCAGCCATAATGGCAGTCAGCATGAAGCCGATTCGCATGAGAACCTGTTCAAAGAACACACTGTAGCCCACCTTAATGAGGTTTAAAAAGGCTGCAATGGTGGGTTTGATTTTATGGCTCATAATATAAGGAATGCTGATAAAATTATCCTTTTTGAGAATAGAAGCAATGCTCATAATACATGCCACTACCGTTCCGGAAACTGTTGCAAGGGCAGCCCCCTGGATTCCCAGAGCCGGGAAGCCGAAGTGACCGTTAATCAGCAGATAATTCAGAATGATGTTGATGACATTGGAGGTTACGTTGGTACGCATGGTAATTTTGGTATTTCCCGCACCTCTCTGTGCAGAGTTAATTCCCATCTGAATACAGTTAAAAATCATGCCACCCATGATGATGCGAAAATAAGCAACCGCCCCGTCATGGGTATCGGCGGTAGATCCGCAGAAGTTCATAATCGGGTTAGCAAAAGCAACGAAGCCGATGCTCAGAATGACAGCAGCTACGATAATAAACAGGACCGCCGTGTAGAGGATTTCATTGGCGGAGTCCTGCCGCTGCTCCCCTCGTCTTCTGGCAACCAATGCCGAAATCGCCACATTCAGCGCAAAGAATAGCGCGAGTCCCAGCAATTTGGGCTGTGTGGTAAGTCCTACGGCTGCAACGGAACTGGAACCAAGTGAACTTACCATTAGAGAGTCAATGAGTCCCGCAAAAGCCACGAAAAAGGATTCCACAATCGCCGGCCACGCCATGTCGATGGTGATTTTTAAAGTGTTTTTATGATAGTTGTTTTTGATTTTCTGTAATTGTGTTGTGATGTCAGTCATGATGTCTTCCTTATAAAGCAAAATAGTAATGTCAATATCAGAGGAAAATGGGAGAATATTCCGTTGCCCCTTTAGTATATTTTATCACAAACTTCATTTTACATAAAAGAGGAAAAGGTATTATAATAAAAATACTTGGATGATTTGAAGAATGCCGGTTAAAGAAGTGGAATGATGTGGTGAAGGGGATATCAGGTTGTTTGGGGTGGATGTAAAAGGAGAATTGTTATGACGTTTAACGAGATTATAAAGGGAATGACAAGACAAGATATAGAGAAAGCAGCTGAGAAAATAAGTGAAGGAATGACCGGACGGGATATAGAGAAGGCAGCAAAAAAAATAGAAGGATCAGATAATAAAGGCCCCATATATTTCGTCTGTTGGAAGAAAGACAATATAGATTATTGGTTTACTATTAGAAAGCTACTATGCAAGGCGTATGAAATAAAGCATCCCAAACTGAGTAGGAATCAAAAAAAGGGGAGGTTAGGAAAAGAAGGATATTTAAAACTACAGAAAAATTTTCCTGACTTAGTGGTTGTAAACAGAAAAGAATTGCATGACGAAATACGAGAATATTTTCAATCATCAGATATAAGTGGTGAAATGCGTGAAGTTATAGTTAAAGCGCGCGTGAATCAGGATTTTTTCCGAGCAGAGTTATTAAGAAGATATTGTAAATGTTGTCTGTGCAATGTGAACACTCCTGACCTATTAATCGCAAGCCATATTAAACCATGGAGCCTAAGTGAACCTAAAGAGCGAATGGATGTAGAAAATGGATTTCTTATGTGCCCCAATCATGATAAATTATTTGATAAGGGTTGGATATCCTTTGACGAATCCGGGAAAATCATGATTTCCAAAAGCTTGTCAGAAGAAGTGAAAAAAGCCATGAATGTAGATGACAATATGTCGATACACCTGACAGATGGAAATAAGGAATATCTTGTCTGTCATCGGCAGGAAATATTTATAGATAAAGAATGACAGGAGGGTATAGATGGAAAAGATGATCGTATATCACGGGAGTAATGTAGAAGTGCCTGTCCCGCGCATTCTTCAAAACGGTTTTTATAAAGATTTTGGATATGGATTTTATTGTACGAGTTACGAAAAGCAGGCAAAGCGATGGGCAATGACAAGAAAGGGAGAATCGATTTTAAATAGGTATGAATACAGATTACATCCTGATTTGAAAGTATTGAGCTTTGTCGAAATGACAGATGAGTGGCTTGATTTTGTGGTTGACTGCCGGAGAGGAATTGAACATGATTATGATATTGTAGAGGGACCTATGGCAGATGATCAGATCTGGAACTTCGTGGAAGGCTTTGTTGCAGGCAGAATTCCAAGGGAGGCATTTTGGGGGCTCGTTAAGTTTAATTATCCAACTCATCAGATCGTATTTTGTACCGAAGCAGCATTGAGTACATTGACCTTTGAAGGGAGCGAGGTATTATGAAAAATAAATATTTCCCTGATGAAGATATAGAGATCAATGATCTTTATTTTATCTGTTATATGATCGAAAGAGTAGCGCGGCATATCAGACAAAAGAATAAATATGTGGTAAATACCATAGGGAAAGAAGAACTATATCACTTAATAAGCTGCGCCAATGTCTTACACTGTGAAAATCCATTGAAGGTGGAAGATGACTGGATCAGGGATTATGACCTTAAAGAGGGCTCTTATGATATTACCGCAGTTGATAAGGAAATGGCAGCGATCATTCCCTCACCGCTTGATATGGGAGAAGTGTACCAGCGGCTGATTGTCGATACCATGTCATCGAAAGAGGATTATGTAGACGGCATCCTCAGAGTATACAATAATCCAATCTGTGAGGTGATTGACAATTATAATTGCAGTGCATTTTACGAGCCGTCTTATGTGATTGCAAGAGCATATCAGAATGGTGGATTTTAGTTGCCATGCATATGAGAAAATGATCCAGTGGATCATTTTGGAGTTTAGACAGAATAAGGAGCATACATCATGGTTCATTTATTATTGGTAATTATTTATCTGGCATTTATCAGCCTGGGGCTGCCGGATGCACTGTTGGGAGCCGCGTGGCCGTCCATGTATCCGCAGTTTGACGTACCGGTATCCTATGCAGGGATTATTTCGATGATTATAGCGCTTGGAACGGTAATTTCGAGCCTGCAGAGCGACCGGCTGACCAAAAAGCTTGGAACCGGAAAGGTTACGGCGCTCAGTGTCTTAATGACAGCGATGGCATTGTTTGGTTTTGCCACCAGTCATTCCTTTGGGATGCTTTGCCTGTGGGCAATTCCATATGGACTTGGTGCAGGAAGCGTGGATGCTTCCTTAAATAATTATGTAGCGCTTCATTATGAGAGCCGGCACATGAGCTGGCTGCATTGCATGTGGGGTGTCGGAGCATCGGCAGGTCCTTATATCATGGGATATGCCCTGACTGCGGGCTGGGGATGGAATTCCGGATACCATATCATTGCTGTTTTGCAGATTGTTCTGACTGCAATTCTGCTCTGCAGTCTGCCCCTTTGGAAGCAAAGACCGGCTGAGGTGCTGCAGGATGGAAAGGTGCAGCCTGCAAAAGCACTTTCCATACGTGAAGTACTGCAGCTTGCCGGAGCAAGGGAAATACTGGTCTGCTTTTTCTGCTATTGTGCCCTGGAGCAGACAACAGGACTGTGGGCGAGCAGCTATCTTACCTTACATAAAGGAGTCTCCGCAGATACAGCAGCTACCTTTGCAAGTATGTTTTATCTTGGAATTACTGTGGGACGAGCACTAAGTGGATTTCTTACCATGAAGCTCAATGATGTACAGATGATCCGGCTTGGTGAAGTGATTATTGGAATCGGTGTATTGGTGATGCTTCTGCCGTTTGGGCAGAGCTTATCCCTCGCGGGTCTCATATTGATCGGACTGGGATGTGCACCGGTGTACCCTTGCGTGATCCATTCGACGCCTGCACACTTTGGTGCCGATAAGTCCCAGGCAATTATCGGAATCCAGATGGCATGTGCCTATGTGGGAACCTGTCTGATGCCACCGGTATTCGGACTGATTGCCAATCATATTACGGTAGCATTGCTGCCGGTTTATCTTCTTATCATATTAGTGCTTATGGTGATTATGCACGAGCTTTTGTGTAAGAAAACGGCCTGATCACTTGGAGAGATAGGTAGGATTTAGATAAAAAGTAAGAAATTAAGAGTAAAATCAGGAATAAGAGATCAGGAGGAACAGGTTTATGAAGGTATTAATGATCAACGGAAGTCCCAGAGCGGACGGTAACACAGGCATTGCGCTTAAGGAGATGGAACAGGTATTTTCGCAGGAAGGAATTGAAGTCGAAACGGTACAGGTCGGCAATCAGGCGGTTCGTGGCTGTATGGCCTGCGGTTACTGTGGAAAGAACGGTAAGTGCGTTTTTGATGATGTGGTGAACGAGCTGGCACCGAAGTTTGAAGAGGCAGACGGACTGGTGGTAGCAAGCCCGGTATATTATGCATCGGCCAATGCGACACTCATAGCGGTTCTTGACCGGCTGTTTTACAGTACCCATTTTGATAAGACCATGAAGGTCGGGGCAAGTGTGGTCTGTGCCAGAAGGGGCGGCTGCTCTGCAACGTTTGATGAACTGAACAAATATTTCACGATTTCCAATATGCCGGTTGCACCGAGCCAGTACTGGAACTCCATTCATGGAAGAGAAAAGGGCGAAGCCGTGCAGGATGAAGAAGGAAAGCAGATCATGAGAGTATTGGCAAGAAACATGAGCTTTCTGATGAAGAGCATCGCACTTGGCAGGGAGCAATTTGGCCTTCCGGAAAAGGAAGAACGGGTTTTTACTCATTTTATCCGGTAAAGCGGGCTTCCTTATAATATCTAATAGATACTCACAATTTCTGAAACAGAAACAAAACCGGTCAATGAAATATGAATGATTTTGAAATACGAACGAATCAGCCAATTAAATATCAGATTTGCGGAAACCTGCGTACTTCGGACGGCTTCCTGCATCATAAAAGAAGTATGGAATTGCACGTCCTGATTGTGGTATTAAAGGGAACGATGTACCTGCGTGTGGATGGAGAAAATGTGGTTGTCCGATCTGGTCAATATATCCTGTTACGAGCCGGAGAAGAGCATGAGGGATGGAAATCATCTGAAGGAGAGTTGTCTTATTTCTGGGTGCATTTTTCGGAACAGCCCGCAGAGGATGCGGAGAATGCCGGGAATTATTATCACTTTCCGGCGCTTGGAACGCTTCCTGCTACGCAGCGGGTGACCACACTGTTCCGGCAGCTTCTCGATCTGTCGCGAACCTGGCAGGAGGAGCAGGGACAGATGCTCGACTATTGCTGCAGCACTCTTTTAATGGAGCTTACCCTGGAAATGAACAGAGAAAGTCATAAGGGTGAAGCCCTCGAAGGAGGAGAGGAGATGGAACAGGCGAAACCGCAGGTACAGCAGGCGATCCGGGAGGCGGTGGATTACATCACCATGAACTGCCATAAGCAGATGGATCCGGCCATGGTAGCGCAGCATCTGCACTATAATCCGGATTATTTTGCTTCACTGTTCCGGAAACAGACCGGCATGACGATTACGCAGTACCTTAATAAAATGCGGATTGAGCTTGCCAAGCGTCTTTTGGTCAATGAAAACGTAAGCATCAAAGAAGCCGCGTATTCCAGCGGCTTCCAGGATGAAAAATATTTTATGCGGATTTTCAAACGTCAGGAGGGGATGACTCCCCTCGCTTATAAGACGGCGTTTCAAAAATCATTTATCAATCATTAGCTGATGAATCGGCTTACTGATCCGAAGGCTTCTTTAAAGAGAAGTATACGGTATAGGTTTCCTCATCGATTTCATAGAGCGGTCGGAAGGTAAAGTTTTCCGGCTGCTTTTTCGTGAGATAAGTACTCTGCTTCCAGGGGAAGACACTGTACATATGCTCGGACTGTGCGTAAAGTGCATCCTCCGGAGTTTCACCATTGGTATAAAGTCCGTGATCCTTTTCGCACATACCGGCAAGAACAACAGGTCCTTCCATGATTGCGGATTTCTCCGGTTGATCCGGTAATGACACATAGGAAAGAGCAGGCGCAAGGAATAAATCAATGGTGTCGTCTTTCCATGTTTTCTGGATTTTCAGGCAGCCATCTTCTATCACAGGATTGGTGAGCGCTTCACCGTTTACACTGACAACCGGTGCACCCTTAACCCATGCGGGCACACGTAAGCAGAGAGTGAATACGGTAGGGGCGGAAGCCTTTACCTTGAACTGTAACTGCCATCTGGAGCTCTGTCCCTGATCCTTCTCATCGAAGAATGCCTGATCGTTGTAATGCTTCATATTGGTATCCTGGGAAACCTCAATGAGCTGTCCATGGCAATCCCATTTTGCAATGGAAGGAATGTACTGGCTTATCAGAAGCTCGTTCTGTTCAGGATCCTCATAGTAAATGAGGTCCGGATACAGGGTCTGTGCCTGCACCATGGTTCCATGGCAGCACCAGAAGTCGTGGCGTTTGGTGCCCCATTTCTTATGACCGCCTGCGCTCAAAGGCAGGAAGTAGGTCGGCATGCCGGTCTGTGCATTCTGCTGTGCAAGGAAGCCGTTGTAAAGGGCGCGTTCAATGTAGTCGCCATACTGCCTGTCACCGGTCCAGCGATACAGATAGGAAGCCAGACGCACCATATTATATACGGTACAGAATTCCTGGTCGCGGTCGTTTAAGTACTGGCCGGAAAGGAAAGGCGGTACCCAGAATTCTCCGGAGTTGGCACTTCCGGTGCAGAAATAACCGCGGTCGGTAACGGCACATTTCCAAAAAAGCTCTACGATGGTCTTATACTTCTCATCTCCGGTTACTTCATACATTCTGGCAGCACCATGTGCCCACGGGATGCTGGAGTTGGTGTGGCAGTTGGTTAAAGCATCCTTTCCCTCTGACAGATTATGGAAAAGGCTCGGATTGCTGTAACGGGAAGCCAGTGTTTCATAAACCGGATCCTTCGTGGTTTCAAAAAGCTGTGCCCACATTTCCAGCATACCGGATTCCTCACCGCTGTAGACAGCGTGCGGGTTGGTGGACTGTACCTTTTCGGTCCAACGGATATACCAGTCAGCCAGATGACGGACAATGGTAAGAGCCTGTTCATTACCGGCGTAGAGATAAGCATGGGTAAGTCCCATGATTAATTTATGCATGACATACTGGGGAGACCATATATCGAGCTCCTTTTCCAGACGGGTAAAGTACTTCTCCGGGAAAGGTCCGATCCATTCTCCGCCGTTTAATTCCTGACATCTGGCAAGCTCGTTGATGATTTCGTCAAGCTTTGCCTTTAAAGCGGCATCATTTTCGGATGCAATTAATGAGGAAGCTGCGGAAAGCCAGTGGCCCAGGAAATGACCACGGAGCTGACAGGTGGGAGCCTCCCATCCCCAATGAAGCTTTGCGGTTTCCGGTCTTTCAAGAACCTGAAGGTCCGGCATAACGATTCCTGCCTCCAGATAGTAACTCTGTAATAATTCCTGTGTGCCCAGTTCCAAAAGATAGTTACGGTTTACAAGCATTCTTTCACGGAATAAACCGGGAAGCATAGTGACATTTTTCTTCTCAAGATGCTGAAGCATGTTAAGGTCCTCCTTCACATAAGTCGAATTGTTTTGTTAAGAAAAGTATAAGAAATGAATCCCCGTTTGTCGGTAGACAAAATCCGAGATTTGGTAGATAATAGAGACAATAGTACGGAGGAGAGAAGTTATGAAGTGTCAAAGATGCGGAGCAGAACTTTTAGATACAGATACCTTTTGTGTGAAATGCGGGCAGAAGGTTGGAGAACCGGCAAGATGTCCGGTTTGTGGCGAGATTCTGAGAGAAGGAACGAAATTCTGCCACAAATGCGGAGCTGCGGTTAATAATGAAGATACCGAGCCTCACGATGAGGAGATTCCGGTTACTCCACAGAAGACGATCGATATTCCATTTGATGTGATTGAGAAAAGCATTATTATGGAAGCAGAGCAGGCTGTGGTGAAGCGGGATTTCAGTGAGGCAGAAGCAAGGCTGGAACGGGAAAGACGGGGAGAAAAGCCGGAATATCCGGAGGAAGAGAATCCGGAGACAGCAAGGAACCCCGAAAGGAAGGAAGAAAAAAACCTGGAAGGGAATGAAGTGGAAGGGAAAGAACCGGAAGAAATTCCGGCACCTGTTATGAGAGAACGCCCTTCCCGGGTAGTGGAAGCCGTGCGGGAAGGACGGATTTATGAGAAGCCCGAAGAAGATGCTGACCGAGAGGAAGAACAGGTAAGACAGACGAGAGCAGAACGGCAGAGAGTGTCCCGTAGAAGAAAGGATTCATCCTATGAGGATACAGGCTACGAAGATACGGACTATGAAGAGGATGATTATGAGGATACGGGGGAATCCTCCGGTGGATTTGATCTGACCAAGGTTACCATGATCCTCGGAATTGTGGTTCTCATTGTCATTCTGATTGCCGGCGGCATCATCCTTAAGAAGAAGCTCGCTTTCGATGCAAATGACGGAGAAGATCCTGTGATAGAACAACAGGATGGAAATGCCAACGAGAATACAGGAGAAAATACTTCGGGGGAAGTTGCAGGAAAACTTCAGATCATTAAGAATGTCAATATGAGAAACCACCCAAGTACGGAGAATTCCAGTATCCTCGGTGTGGCGAAGACCGGTGAGGTATATGAGTACTATGAGCTCGTTGGAGATTCCTGGTATCATATCCGTTTAAGTGATGGAAGTGATGCATATGTTTATAAGGAATATGTGGATGTATTGAATTAGATTTATTTACCCATTGACAAGGTGGGTAAAAGGAAGTATACTGCAAACAATTAATGAGAATACTTATCTTTTGAAACCAGTGAGGAAAAGGGAGGAATTGAAATGGCTAAGATTTATACATCCGCAGATCAGTTGATCGGAAGAACACCGTTACTTGAGTTGACACATTTGGAGCAGGAATATGGATTAAAGGCAAAGCTTTATGCGAAGATGGAGTATTTTAACCCGGCCGGATCCGTTAAGGACCGTGTAGCGAAGATGATGTTGGACGATGCAGAGAAGGAAGGAAAGTTGACGAAGGACTCTGTGATTATCGAGCCCACTTCCGGAAATACCGGTATCGGTCTTGCATCTGTTGCAGCAGCAAGAGGCTACCGTATTATCATTGTTATGCCGGATACCATGTCTGTGGAACGCAGACAGTTAATGAAGGCATATGGTGCAGAACTGGTACTGTCTGAAGGTGCGAAGGGAATGAAGGGGGCCATTGCGAAGGCAAATGAGCTTGCAGAAGAAATTCCGAACAGCTTTATCCCCGGACAGTTTGTGAATCCGTCCAATCCGAAAGCACATTATGAAACAACCGGACCGGAAATCTGGGAAGATACCGATGGTAATGTAGATTACTTTGTAGCAGGTGTCGGCACAGGCGGTACGGTAACAGGTGTTGGTAAATATTTGAAGGAAAAGAATCCTGCTGTGAAGGTGGTTGCAGTAGAGCCTGCAACAAGTGCCGTATTATCTACCGGTGTGGCAGGAGCTCATAAGATTCAGGGTATCGGTGCCGGATTTGTACCGGAAATTCTGGACACCACGATTTATGATGAAATTATCCCGGTTGCAAATGAGGATGCATTTGCACTTGGTAAGAAGATTGGCACAAGCGAAGGTGTACTGGTCGGTATTTCTTCCGGAGCAGCCGTATGGGCAGCATTGGAAGTGGCGAAGCGTCCGGAAAACGAAGGAAAGAATATTGTGGTTCTGCTTCCGGATACAGGAGACCGGTATCTTTCCACTCCTTTATTTGCAGAATAATTGTGAGAAGGACAGGTGACGTTTTATGCTGATCTCCACAAGAGGAAGGTATGCACTCCGCGTTTTAGTGGATCTGGCGGAGCAGAATACCAGTGAATATATTCCTTTAAAGGAAATTGCTGCAAGACAACATATATCACAAAAATACAGCGAAAGCATTATGACACTTCTTTCGAAAGCGGGAATGGTGGAAGGAATCCATGGCAAGGGCGGTGGATACCGCTTAAGCAGGGAGCCTGAGGACTATAAAATCGGAGATGTCCTGCGGCTTACCGAGGGCACGCTTGCTCCGGTATCCTGTCTCGAATGTGGTGCAGAGCCATGTGAACGTGCGGATGAATGCCGGACACTTCCCATGTGGATCAAGCTGGATGAGATGATTAATGATTATCTCGATGATATTTCGGTTGCAGACCTGATGAAACAGGAAAACAAAGGATTATTAGAGTCATAATGAAAGAAAAGCCAGGACAGCGATGGTATACACTATCGCTGTTTTTGTGTATAATGAGTATGATACTTTATAACAGATAGGAGAAACATATGCTCCGGGAGATTGATCTTTCAGAAATTTCAGATGGAAAATTATATACGGCAAATGACATGGTGCGGATCGAATGTCAGGAATGTAAGGGGTGTTCTGCCTGCTGTCACGATATGGGCGAGTCCATTATTCTGGATCCCTATGATCTGTATCAGTTGGAAAAAGGCTTACATACAACGTTTGCAGAACTCATGCAGGGAAAGATCGAGCTTCATGTGGTAGACGGAATCATCCAGCCGAATCTCAAAATGCAGGAAAACACTTTGCAATGCGGATTCCTGAATTCAGAAGGACGGTGCAGCATCCATGAACTGCGCCCGGGATTCTGCAGACTGTTTCCTTTGGGAAGAATCTATGAGGATGGCGATTTCAAATATTTCTGGCAGATTCATGAATGTGCTTATCCGAACCGCTCCAAGGTGAAAATTAAGAAGTGGCTCGGAATTCCGGAGCTGTCTGCTTATGAAAATTATATCAGGATCTGGCATAATTTCCTGAAAAAAGTGCAGGAGATTGCTGCGCATACGGAGAATGAAGAAATTGTCCGGAATTTGAATATGCTGATATTGAATGAATTTTATGTAAACCAATATGAGACGGAAGCTGCATCTTTCTATGAACAGTTTGAAACGCGTATTTCTGCTGCTTCAGAGAAAATCCGGATGTATCGGTGAGAAACATGTCAATAAAATGAATAATTTGTCGAAAGAAATGCAGGATTTCATGCAATATATTTTATAGATACAATAGACGATTTTCCTGATTTTTACGTATTGTTTATTGACAAAACGGGCATTCTAGCTTATCATAACGATGTATGGGCAATGACGAAGACGAGTACCTTGGATTATCGCTTAAAGAGAGCCGGGATGGTGAGAAGCCGGCAGAATGAATCCGGGAGAATAACAACTTCCGAGCCGTAATTTCATTGGTGAAAGTGACTGCATGGCAGTAAATCAGGTGGCACCGCGGATAAGTATATTCGTCCTGAATTGGTTTAACCAGTTCAGGACGTTTGTTATATTTAAGAAGAAGGAGAAAAAACATGGAATTATCAACGTTGTATCGTGAATGTACCTTAAATCAGGTATCTGAAAATGACATTGGCAAAGAACGCAGGGTAGCCGGCTGGGTAGAGAATATCCGTGACCACGGCGGCGTATCCTTTGTGGACTTAAGAGACATGTATGGCGTATTACAGATCGTTATGCGTGATACCTCCCTGTTAAAGGGAATCAACAAAGAGGACTGTATCAGTGTCCTTGGTGAAATCGAAAAGCGTGACGAGGAGACCTACAATCCGAAGATCCCGACAGGAACCATCGAGCTGGAAGCGCATAGAGTTGAGATTCTCGGTAAGGTATATCGTCCCCTTCCGTTTGAGATCGCAACCTCCAAGGAAATCCGTGAGGATCTGCGTCTGAAATACCGTTTCCTTGATCTGAGAAACCCGAAGGTCATGAGCAATATGATCTTCCGTTCCAACGTCATTGCTTTTCTTCGCCAGAAGATGACCGAGCTTGGCTTCATGGAAGTACAGACTCCGATTCTGTGTGCATCTTCTCCGGAGGGCGCAAGAGACTATATCGTTCCGTCCAGACATTACAAGGGCAAGTTCTACGCACTTCCGCAGGCACCCCAGCAGTATAAGCAGCTGCTGATGGTATCCGGCGTAGATAAATATTTCCAGATCGCTCCCTGCTTCCGTGATGAGGATGCAAGAGCAGACCGTTCTCCCGGTGAGTTCTATCAGCTCGACTTCGAAATGAGCTTTGCAACACAGGAGGATGTGTTCAAGGTTGGTGAAGAAGTGCTGACCGCTACTTTTGAGAAGTTTGCACCGGAAGGATATGAAGTAACCAAGGCTCCTTACCCGATCATCAGCTACAAGCAGGCGATGTTGGAGTTTGGTTCCGACAAACCGGATTTAAGAAATCCGCTTCGTATTATTGATTTATCCGAGTTCTTTAATAAATGTACCTTTAAGCCGTTCCAGAATAAGACCGTCCGTGCCATTAAGATTGAAGGACATCAGTCCAAAGGCTTCCATGAGAAGATGCTTAAGTTTGCAACCGAAATCGGAATGGGTGGACTGGGTTATCTGGAAGTACAGGAAGATCTTTCCTACAAGGGGCCGATCGACAAGTTTATTCCGGATGATCTGAAGGCAGAATTAAGAGAGCTTGCAGGACTTAAGGCAAACGATACCATCTTCTTTATCGCAGATAAGGAAGCACGTGCTGCATCCTTTGCCGGACAGATCCGTAACGAGCTGGGTGCGCGGCTTGACTTACTTGAAAAGAATGCATACCGCTTCTGTTATATTAACGACTTCCCGATGTTCGAGCTGGATGAGGAAACTAAGAAGATCGGATTTACCCATAACCCGTTCTCTATGCCGCAGGGCGGTTTGGAAGCACTGAACACCATGGATCCGCTGGATATTCTGGCTTACCAGTATGATATCGTATGTAACGGTGTGGAATTATCCTCCGGAGCTGTCCGTAACCATAGCATTGACATCATGGTTAAGGCTTTTGAAATTGCAGGATATGATGAAGAAGTCCTGAAAGAGAAGTTCGGAGCATTATACAATGCGTTCCAGTTCGGAGCACCCCCGCATGCAGGAATGGCTCCCGGTGTGGACCGTATGATTATGCTTCTTAAGAATGAAGACAGTATTCGTGAAATCATTCCGTTCCCGATGAGTGGAACCGCACAGGATCTGATGTGCGGCGCACCGAATGAAGTAACCGAGCAGCAGCTTCGTGAGGTTCATATCAAGGTGCGTCAGTAAAAGAAGCTGAATGAAAATATGAGTAGCAATTCCCATTGCAAAATAACTGTGAGAGGAATAAAATAACGAATGATTAAAAAGAGGGGAGTCTGCAATAGCAGGTTTCCCTCTTGATGTAACTTGGAAAACCACAATATTTCTTAGTAAATGTATGGATTTTGGAGGAAGGAATTATGATGAATCATCGGGAAGGAAAGAAAACCTTTATTGTCGGTGGTGGTGATATTGGGCAGAATCTGGCAAAGCAGCTCGCTCATGCCGGACATCAGGTGACACTGATTGACCAGTCTGAGGATGTGGTGGACACTCTGGGAAACAGCATTGATGCTATCTGCTTTCAGGGAAATGGCGCTTCTTATGCGACGCTGCAGGATCTGAATGCGGGATCTGCTGATTTATTTATCGGAGTTACACAGTCCGATGAACTGAATATATTAAGCTGCTTTACGGCACATATGCTGGGAGCCAAGCATACGATTGCACGAATCCGTGATACGGATTATGCAAGCCAGAATCATTTTTATAAGGATAAGCTGGGAATTTCTATGGTCATTAATCCGGAGCTGGCAACGGCAATGGAGATTTCCCGTACGCTTCGTTTCCCGGTAGCAACCCGTGTGGAAACATTTGCGGGCGGCCGTGCCGAGCTTGTAGAGATGACGGTTAAGGAAGAGTGGCCGCTTGTGGATAAGACCCTTATGGAAATCAACCGGAATCTGGGAATTGATCTTTTGTTCTGTGCAATTGTGCGGAACGGACAGGCCTTTGTACCGAAAGGAGATACGAAGATCCAGGCAGGCGATGTGATTTATTTAACCGGTGCTGCCGAGAAGTTCCGTTCCTCATTCCGGAAGCTTCATTTGTTTAAAAAGCCGCTGCAATCTGTGATTATTGCCGGTGGAGGAAGAGTTTCCCATTATCTTACGGGAATCCTGCTGAAACAGGGACTTAAGGTGACGGTTGTAGACCCGAGACCTCATGTGGCAGAGCGTCTTGCAAGAGAGTGTCCGGGAGCAGCTGTGATGCAGGATGATGTGATGCGGTATTTCGACTCCATGTCGGAAACAGACTTTGCACATACCGATGCGTTTATTGCAATTACGTCCAATGATGAATATAATCTGGTAGCTTCCATGTATGCGGAATCCCAGGGGATTTCCAAGGTGGTAACCCGTATCAATGCGAAGTCCCGCCTGAAGGTATTGCCAAAGACAAGCAAGATCTGTACGGTATCCAGAAATGATGTTGCAGCAGACCGCATTTTTGCCTATAGCCGTTCCCTGATGAATGCATCCGGAGATGACAAGGTGGAATCCCTGTATCGTCTGATGGATGGCAAGATTGAGTTTATTGAACTGAATATAGATGATAAGGATAAGAATCTGAATATCCCGCTGAAGAACCTGAAGCTTAAGCGGAATGTGCTGGTAGCGTTTATCATCCGTGATACACAGACGATTATTCCCCGTGGTGATGATGAAATTCACGATGGTGATACCGTTCTGATCGGTTCCATTAACCATCATATTGCAGAGCTTAAGGATATCTTTGCAGATTAAGCAAAAATCCGGATCTGTTTGGAGGTTCTTATGAATACTGGAAAAATTATGAATATTATCGGGAGGATTCTTTTTGTAGAAGTCCTTCTGATGCTGCCATCCCTGTTTGTTTCCCTGATTTACCGGGATGGTGATACGAAGGCGTTTGTCTATACCATGATTCCGGCTGCGATTGTTTCGGTTCTCCTGATGCTGGTCCGTCAGCAGCAGAAGCGGATGAGCAGCAGGGATGGTTATTTCATTGTGGCGATGGCATGGATCATTATTTCCATTGTAGGTGCGTTTCCCTTATATCTGTCAGGCGGCTTTGCTTCCTATTGGGGGGCATTGTTTGAAATTGTATCCGGTTTCACAACGACAGGAGCATCGGTTCTTGCAGAACCCGGTATACTGGGACACGGAGTGGCATTCTGGAGGTGCTTTACCCATTGGGTTGGCGGTATGGGAGTGCTTGTCTTTGTACTGATGGTCATTCCGATGGAGAACGACAATTCCATGCATCTGGTACGTGCAGAAGTGCCGGGACCGACGGCCGGTAAGCTGGTGCCGCGTATGCGGACAACATCCATGATTCTTTATGGGATTTATGCAGCAATGACATTGATTTTAGTTGTGATTTTGAAATGCCTTGGTATGAAGGTATTTGATGCTTTCTGTATTGGATTTGCAACAGCGGGTACCGGTGGCTTTGCACTGAACAGTGCCGGAATTGCCGGATATGGAAGCCCGGCGATTGAGATTGTGCTTGGAATTTTCATGATTCTGTTTGGAATCAATTTCAACACCTATTTTCTGTTGTTGTTACGGAAGTTCAAGGAAGCACTTACTTCGGAAGAAACGGCCGTATACTTTGGTGTGATCGGGGTGGCAGTTGCTGCCATTTCCATCAATACCTTATCCTGCTTCTCCAATGCGGGAGAAGCGGTACGGGCCGCCTTTTTTCAGGTGTCAAGTATTATTACCACGACAGGCTTTGCAACGGTGGACTTTAATCTGTGGCCGGAGTTTTCCAAGCACCTCATAGTGCTGTTAATGATTATCGGAGCCTGCGCCGGATCAACCGGTGGTGGCTTGAAGATTTCCCGTGTGATTATTCTGTTTAAGTCTTTTGTTGCGGAGATCAAACAGATCCTTAATCCGAAGGAAATTGTCAGCATCCGGCTGAATGGCAAGGATGTGGATAAGAAAACTTTGAATTCCACGAGAATTTATTTCGGTGCGTATGTGATTCTGATTTGTATTTTTACCTTGATTATTTCCCTGGATGGGCTGGACCTGACCACGAATCTGACCGCGGTATTGTCGTGCTTTAATAACATTGGACCGGGACTGAATCTGGTTGGACCGATGGCGAATTTTGGAGTGTATTCCGACTGGGTTAAGGTGGTGCTTTCCCTGGCAATGCTGACGGGGCGTCTTGAGATTTTCCCGATGTTCCTGCTCTTTGCCAAGTCGGCACACGATCGTTAGAAATAGAGAGTTACAATTATAAAAGAGGAAAGATAAGAAAACCTCAGCGTATGTGAGTTTCCGGAAAGGGAGCATCATCATCTGCGCTGAGGTTTTCTTTTATAAATTAGGCGCAAAACCAAATCTCACTAAATGCGTGGCAGCATATGCTCTACCAGTCTGGCAGAATGCAGGGCAGCTGCCTTTTCGAAGACAGGGTAATCTATTTGGGCACTGTCATCGGCCTTGTCTGAAATCGCACGGATAATGACAAAGGGGATCTCATTTAAGAAAGCACCCTGGGCAATGGAAGCACCCTCCATTTCAGTGCAGTCTCCATGGAATTCCTGAATCAGATGTTCCTTTACTGCCTTACTGGAAATGAACTGGTCACCGCTTAACACACGTCCGGTAGAGGCATGAATGTCCGGATTGACCTCTTCACAAGCAGCAACAGCAAGCTCTGCAAGGCGGGCATCTGCAACAAATTCACGGCAGCCAAGCTGCGGTACTTCCCCTGGCTGATAACCGAAAATGGTCGCATCTACGTCATGGTGAAGCGCATCAGTGGAAACCAGAATGTCTCCGATATCAAGCTTTGCATTCAGTGAACCTGCAACACCGGTGTTAATGATGGCAGTCACATGAAAGAGATCTGCCAGAATCTGAACGCAGAGGGCAGCGTTTACCTTGCCGACACCACTGCGGACAATGACCACGTCTGTGCCATTTAAGGTACCTTCGTAGAACTCCATGTTTGCTTTCTTCGTAACGTTCGCAACGGACATATGCTCTTTGAGGGTTTCCACCTCTAATTCCATGGCACCGATAATTCCTATTTTCTTCATGAGTTTAAACCTTTCGTTTCTTTGCTTTTTTAACTAAAACAGTCCAGCCATCGGTGGATAGCTGGACTGTTATCATTCTTATTCCGGATAAACAAGCCGGCTGTCGTTTATGGAGTACAATACCTGCTCCAGATAACGCCTGGCTAAGTAATTCGCCATTCCCAGATTCATGTCCAGATAATTGCCGCAGTCCTTGGGAGAAGCACCGGGTACTTCACCTTCGTAATCGCGGATAAATTCAAACATTTCGATCATCAGGGGAACGATGTCCCTGGAGCTTAAATCACCTGCTAACAGGAGATAAAAACCGGTACGGCAGCCCATCGGTCCAAAGTAAACTGTTTTGTCCTTATAGACCGGATGGTTACGCAGGAAGGTCGCAGCGAGATGCTCGATGGTGTGGACTTCTGCGGTGTTCATCACCGGTTCCTCATTCGGACTGGTCATACGCAGATCAAAAGTGGTAATGACCTCAGCACCGATGTGATCCTTACGGGAAACATAGACACCGGGTTGTAATTTGATATGGTCAATTGTAAAACTTGCAATCTTTTCCATAGGATACCTCGTTATTTAGTAAACACAAGCCTGTTCTTCACCGTTCAGAACACGTAATGCGCCCTGAGCTAAAGCAAGCAGTTCGTCTTCGCCGGGATATACAGTGATCGGAGCGATGAAGCCGATTCTTTCTTTCAGGCCGTCGGTTACGCTCTTGTTGTAAGCGATACCACCGGTCATGATGATCTGGTCAACCTTTCCGTTTAATACAGCAGCCATGGAACCGATGTCCTTTGCTACCTGCATGATAAATGCTTCACGGACTTCCTTCGCATGGTCATCACCGTCATTTACCATCTTTTCAACATTACGCATATCGTTGGTTCCAAGGTAAGCATTGAAACCGCCGTTACCAACGATCTTCTTGTAAACTTCTTTCTCGGTATACTTGCCGGAGAAGCACATCCTGATTAATGCGCCGGAAGGAACAGCACCCGCACGCTCCGGAGAGAAAGCTCCGTCACCGTCCAGTGCGTTAAATACATCAACAACACGTCCGTTTTCATGTGCGCCAACGGAAACACCGCCACCCATATGAACCACGATCAGACGAAGGGAATCATATGCAACCTGGTTTTCCTTTGCGTAACGCTTTGCAACAGCCTTCTGGTTCAAAGCATGGAATACGCTGGTACGGGGAAGCTCCGGTACGCCGGAATATCTTGCGATCGGCATTAATTCGTCTACAACGACAGGATCTACAATATAGGAAGGAACACCGATGGAATCACCGATTTCTCTTGCCAGAATACCGCCTAAGTTGGAAGCATGCTGACCCTGACGGCCAATCTTTAAGTCCTCTAACAGATCATCGGTTACGGCATAAGTGCCGCCCGGGATCGGTTTTAACATACCGCCGCGTCCGACAACAACCTGAAGGGAATGGATATCAAAATTCTTTTCAGCAAGAAGATCCATGATGATTTTCTTACGGAAGTCCTTCTGATCTACGATGGAAGCGTACTGGGCGATTTCTTCGGTAGAATGACGAAGGGTTTCTTCAAATAACAGGGTCTCATCCTCGAAAACACCGATCTTGGTGGAGGTGGAACCGGGATTGATAATTAAGCTTTTAATGGACATTTGTTAATCCTCCTCAATTGATTTGTGAATAGTTACTTCATAGGAAAATTTACTTCTGCTGTAAGGAATGGGCAACCACAGCACCTAAAGCCAGGGAATTTACCTTAACCTCTACCGAATCGGAACGGGAGGTCAAGATGACAGGAGCCTTGGTTCCGGTAAGGATATTTCCGTTTACGACTTTAGCGGTATGTACCATTGCCTTGTAAACGAGGTTCCCGGCATGGATGTCAGGGAACAGAAGAATATCAGCATCACCCTGGATGGCACGTTCGGTTGCACCCTTATGCTTTGCAGCTTCGGGATCAATGGCAAGGTCTAAGGATAAAGGTCCGTCTACGATACATCCGGTGATCTTTCCGTCCTTGTTCATCTGGGTTAACTCAGCAGCTTCTACGGTAACCGGCATCTTCGGGTTTACTACTTCAACAGCAGCCAAAGGAGCAACCTTCGGATTCTCGATACCGCAGGCTTTGGTGATTTCAAGGGTATTGTTGATGATGTTTACCTTGTCCTCCAGTGTCGGATAAGGAATGAAAGCAACATCTGTTAAGAATAACAGATGATCGATTCCTTCTACATCGAATACACATACGTGGGATAACGGCTTACCGGTACGAAGACCAACTTCCTTGTCCAGAACGCTCTTTAAGAAGCCCTTGGTATCGATCAGCCCCTTCATATACATATCTGCCTTGCCTTCATGAACGAGCTTGACAGCAGTTCTGGCAGCTTCGGTAACATCCTCTACGTTAACAATTTCAAAATCGTTCAAATCAATATTTAAGGAAGCAGCGATTTCACGGATCTTTGCTTCATCACCAACTAAGATAGCATCGGCAATTCTTCTTTCTTTCGCAACTTTGACAGCTTCCAATACGGCAGAGTCCTGAGCAACTGCTACAGCAACTTTCTTGGTGCCGCATTCATTGACTTTCGCAATTAAGTCAGCAAATGTTTTACTCATTTTGGTATCCTCTTTTCTTTATATATATAACGTTATAAACTCGTTAAAATAATAACACTATTTGCCCGAAAATGCAACGCAGGAAGCGGAAGTTACGAAAGGTTGATTCTGAACTGTAAATCTGTTACAATAGGGATTGCGGTTTTTATGTTTTTTGTATGGTTTTCAGTTACCCTGCCGATGAGAAACCGCAGGAAAGGTATAGGTACTTCATATGAATGTCATTCAAAAAGTATTTGGTACACATAGTGAAAGAGAATTAAAGCGTATTGAGCCTCTGGTAAAAAGAATCGAGGAACTGCGTCCTTCCATGCAGCAGCTTTCGGATGCAGAACTGAAGGCGAAGACGGAGGAGTTTAAAAAGCGTCTTTCCGAAGGGGAGACTCTGGATGATCTTCTTCCGGAAGCGTTTGCGGTTGTCCGTGAGGCCGGTAAGCGTGTTCTGAATATGGAACATTTCCGCGTGCAGTTGATTGGTGGTATTATTCTTCATCAGGGACGTATCGCTGAAATGAAGACCGGTGAAGGAAAGACCCTCGTTTCTACTCTGCCGGCGTATTTAAATGCCTTAGAGGGAAAGGGTGTCCACATCGTTACTGTTAACGACTATCTGGCAAAACGTGACTCGGAGTGGATGGGTGAGATCCATAAGTTCTTAGGGTTAACCGTCGGCGTTGTGTTAAACAGCATGACACCGGAAGAGAGAAGAGCAGCGTATGCCTGTGATATTACTTACGTGACGAACAACGAGCTCGGTTTTGATTATCTTCGTGATAACATGGTCATTTATAAGGAGCAGCTGGTTCTTCGTGATCTGCACTATGCGATCATCGATGAGGTTGACTCGGTATTGATTGATGAAGCAAGAACTCCGCTTATTATTTCCGGCCAGAGCGGCAAGTCCACGAAGCTTTATGAAATCTGTGATATTCTTGCCAGACAGATGCAGCGTGGCGAGGATATGGAAGACTTAAGCAAGATGGATGCCATCATGGGTGTGGAACAGGAAGAGACCGGAGACTTCATCGTGAATGAGAAGGACAAGATCGTAAATCTTACCGCACAGGGTGTGGAGAAGGTCGAGAAGTTCTTCCAGATTGAGAATCTGGCAGATCCTGAAAATATTGAAATCCAGCACAACATCATTCTGGCACTCCGTGCCCATAACCTGATGTTCCGTGATCAGGATTATGTGGTAAAGGATGATGAGGTATTAATCGTTGATGAATTTACCGGACGTATTATGCCGGGCCGCCGTTATTCCGACGGACTTCATCAGGCAATTGAAGCCAAGGAACACGTGAAGGTGAAAAGAGAGAGTAAGACCCTTGCAACCATCACCTTCCAGAACTTCTTTAACAAGTTTGATAAGAAGGCCGGCATGACCGGTACGGCACTTACCGAAGAGAAGGAATTCCGTGATATTTACGGTATGGATGTTATCGAGATTCCCACGAACCGTCCGATTGCCCGTAAGGATTTGCAGGATGCCGTATATAAAACCAGGAAAGAAAAGCTCCATGCCATTGTCGAAGCGGTAAAGGAAGCCTATGCAAAGCAGCAGCCGGTACTGGTTGGTACGATTACGATTGAGGCATCCGAAGAGCTTTCCCGTATGCTCTCAAAGCAGGGCATTCCGCATAAGGTATTGAACGCCAAGTTCCATGAACTGGAAGCAGAAATCGTTGCCGATGCCGGTGTACACGGAGCGGTTACCATTGCGACCAACATGGCAGGCCGTGGTACCGATATTAAGCTGGATGATGTGGCAAGAGAAGTCGGCGGTCTGAAGATCATCGGTACAGAGCGTCATGAATCCAGACGTATTGACAATCAGTTACGAGGCCGTTCCGGCCGTCAGGGAGATCCGGGTGAATCCAAGTTCTACATTTCCCTTGAAGATGACCTGATGCGTCTGTTTGGATCCGAGCGTCTCATCAGCATGTTTAACACACTCGGTATTCCGGAGAATCAGGAAATTGAGCACAAGATGCTGACAAATGCCATTGAATCTGCGCAGAAGAAGATCGAGAGCAACAACTTTGGTATCCGTAAGAACCTGCTCGAATACGACCAGGTAATGAACGAACAGAGAGAAATCATTTATAAGGAACGTCGTCAGGTACTCGATGGAGAGAGTATGCGTGATGCGATTTACAAGATGATTACCGATATCACAGAGAGTAAGGTCGATATGGTGATCGGTGACGATACCGATTACGATGACTGGGATCTGGAAGAACTGAATTCCCTGCTTCTTCCGATTATTCCGCTTGCTCCCGTAAAGAGAGGACGGATCAACAAGCCGAAGAAGAACGCCTTAAAGCAGCAGCTTAAGGAAGAGGCTGTAAAGCTTTATGAAGCAAAAGAAGCAGAGTTCCCGGAACCGGAAGCAATCCGTGAGTTAGAGCGCGTCATCCTGCTTAAGGTCATTGACCGTAAGTGGATGGATCACATTGATGATATGGAACAGCTCCGTCAGGGTGCCGGATTACAGGCTTATGGTCAGAGAGATCCGTTAGTGGAATACAAGATGAACGGTTATGAGATGTTCGACGAAATGACTGAGATCATCAAAGAAGATACGGTGCGTGACTTGCTTCATGTCCGCGTGGAACAGAAGGTAGAGCGTGAGCAGGTTGCGAAGGTAACCGGAACGAATAAGGATGAATCTACCGTTAAGGCACCGGTGAAACGTATGGATGCCAAGATTTATCCGAATGATCCCTGTCCGTGCGGCAGCGGTAAGAAATATAAGCAGTGCTGTGGACGCAAGGCTTAAATGATGCAAGACTTAAATAATGCAGGACTTAAATAAAGAAAGAGGTGACGTGAAGTGGTTCTTTTGGATCAGATGAAGACCGAATTATTATCCTACAAGTCCCCCTTAGCGGAAGTGAGGGATTCACTTTGACTTAGCAAATAAGTCAAAGAGGATAGAAGAACTGGAAATGGAAATGGAGGCTCCCGGTTTCTGGGATAATCCGGATGTATCCAACCAGAAGATGAAGGAATTAAAGAACCTTCAGGACAGTGTCAAAGCAATGCATGACCTGGAAACACAATATGAAGATATCGAAACATTGATTGAAATGGGCAACGAAGCAAATGACGAAGAAATGGCAGAAGAGATCCGTGAGGAGCTTGACAGCTTTATCGAGACCTTTGAGGAGATCCGGATCGGTACGTTATTGTCAGAGGAATATGACAGTGACAATGCCATTCTGAAGCTGAATGCGGGAGCCGGTGGAACAGAGAGCTGCGACTGGTGCTCCATGTTGTATCGTATGTACACAAGATGGGCAGAGCGTAAGAACTTCTCGATTGAAGTGCTGGATTACCTGGATGGTGATGAGGCAGGAATCAAGTCCGTAACCTTTCAGGTGAACGGAACGAATGCCTATGGTTATCTGAAATCTGAGAAGGGTGTACATCGTCTTGTGCGTATTTCCCCGTTTAATGCACAGGGAAAGCGTCAGACATCCTTTGTATCGCTGGATGTGATGCCCGATATAGAAGAGGATGTGGATGTGGAGATCCGGGACGAGGATCTGCGTGTGGATACCTACCGAAGCAGTGGTGCCGGTGGACAGCACATCAATAAGACCTCTTCTGCAATTCGTATTACCCATATTCCGACCGGAATTGTGGTACAGTGCCAGAATGAACGCTCCCAGTTCCAGAACCGGGATAAGGCGATGCAGATGTTGAAGGCGAAGCTGTATCTGCTTCAAAAGGAAGCAAATGCCGAGAAGCTTTCCGACATCCGTGGCGAGGTCAAGGAGATTGGATGGGGAAATCAGATCCGGTCTTACGTGATGCAGCCCTATACGCTGGTGAAGGATCATCGTACGAATGCGGAAACAGGAAATGTGGATGCGGTTTTAGATGGTTCCATTGATCTGTTTATCAATGCCTATCTGAAATGGATTAACAGCAAAGGAAAATGAATAGAGAATAAAAGAGATAAAACAGATAAAACAGGACAGCGGTTATCGCTGTCCTGTTTGAGTTTTCTTCTGAATCAGGTCTAAATAGAAATTTGCGAAGGTCGCTTCTTTATACGGGTAAATCCACAGGAAGCCGATTCCCATGGAAAGAATGCCTAAGAGATATAGCGGGAAAAAGGATAGAACCATGTAGAACAGTCTTCCCATGCTTCCCTTAATGAGCTGGGCTGCCGTTTTCATGACCTCAGCACCGGTATATTCTTCAAAATCAAGCATCACATAATAGCATTGTGAGAACAGCAGATCGACGAATACAGAGATTACCGTACCCAGAAGGGAGAGTAACAGATAAATGCCATCTACTGCAAACAGACTGGTGTTTTCCAGAAAAAGAATGCTGTAGGTTGCTGCAGGCAGAACCGTAAAGAGCTGGATCGCAGCCAGACGGATCTGGATGTAGGCGGTACGGTTGCTTTCTCCGCGGAAGCAGTAGAAGAGATCGCTCACGGTAACCGGCTGATTGCTGGCAACCTTTAAATAAACATAAGCCTCGCCTGCTTTGAAAAAGCCGGAAACAATAAAGACCAGATAAAGTGCTGCGTAATAGAGCACAAATTTTATCATATTCGTCGGGGCCAGTACAAGAGAAACGAGCATTTGGAGACTGACCAGACATAACATATGAAGCAGGAAGACGAAGATCACACTGGAATATCTTCCTAATAACTGCCCCTTTGCAATACGTTTTAAGCTGGATGAAGACAAATAAGGGTTCATGGTAAAGCCTTTCTCGTAAGTTTGTACTGGTAATTGTATAGTTATACCGCTAAGTCGATGTTACTGCCAATCAGTACAGAAGCATCGGCTGATTTTTTGTTTTTGGCATAAGGGTTGGTCTGCTCATTCGGATAGGAAATCTTCGTCGAAGTTGTACCACCCGAAACATAGCTTCTGCCACATTCCGGACAGATAGCCCGCTGCAGGGAGACATTGGCGCTGATGACCTTACCGCCGCCCTGGGATGCCTTCTTGTATGCGTTGCTGACGTGCTCCTGCTCATGGGCGCGTACCGTGGAAGCGGAGGCCTCCGGTGAAATATGGGCAGCCGATTTGAAGGAAACCATTTCGTCAGAGCCGTCCTGATATTTACGTTCCTTGCAGGTCTGGCATTCTGCCGGGGAAGATTTCCGTCCCGGAGAAACCTTCATCGATTCACCGGGATTTACAACCGGCTTTGATTCTTCTGCACCATTGGTTGAAGCATTGCCGGATACCGCGCTTCCTGCTGCGGTTGAAACAGCAGAATAAGGTGAAGTGTAATTGTAACCTGAATTTGGATAAAAGCTGATTCCGCTCATAAGCATTCTCCCTTCTACTACAATATTAAAAGCTGATTTCAAATGGAACGTTACTATTCTTTCGCACCGGTAGCTGCATCACGCAGGGTAACGAGCTGACCGATCATGTCTTCATACGAAGTGCCAAACATTTCCTCGGTGGACTGGCCTAACTGCATCTCCACGGCCTGATCGAGCTGGGAGCCATAGTGAAGAAGCTGGTCATCGGTACAGGTTGCAAACAATAAGTACAACGAAGTAATGGCGACAACGAGGATCGATAAAATTAAGGACAGGCCGGTAATGGCACTGATAAAGCCGATTTTGGCAGTGGTTACCATCTTCTTTCCATACCCTTTGGAGAGCAGTGCAAAAAGAATGGCAAGACTTCCAAGGATGAGCGGAAGATAAACGGTAAACAGCGAAAACAGAGCAGATACCCCGAGAATCAGGGCAGCAAACGCAAAACCATTGTTGCCGGGGGCAAATCCATTGTTATATTCAAAAGAAGTACCGGAATATTCGTTTTCATTATTATACATAGACGACACCTGTTTTAATTTCCTGTTTTTAAATTTCCTTTTATATTAAGTCTTTGATTACTCTGTAGATTACATTTAAGTGTAACATTATTTAAAGGAAAAAACAATGGTAACCGTTTCGCATTTTACAATCCGGCAGCGGTCCGGGCATGCAATTCTATCCCTTGAAAAAACATCCGGAATCGTCTAGAATGGAAAAAGAAATTTAGCATGAGAGGGCAGTTATGGACATTATTTTAAAACTCAAAGAAGAACTCAACGTAGAAAAATGGCAGGTGGAAGCCGCCGTAAAGCTGATTGATGAGGGAAATACGATTCCGTTTATTTCCCGTTATCGTAAGGAAGTAACCGGATCCTTAAATGATGAGGTGCTTCGTAACCTGCACGAACGCCTTACCTATTTAAGAAATCTGGAGGAAAAGAAGGAGCAGGTGCTTGGCAGCATTGAGGAGCAGGGTAAGCTTACCGAGGAATTAAAGGAAAAGATTCTGGCAGCAGAAACGCTGGTTGTGGTGGAAGACCTGTACCGTCCTTATCGTCCGAAGCGTAAGACCAAGGCAAGTGTCGCAAAGGAAAAGGGACTTGAACCCTTATCACAGTATATTCTTGCACAGAATGCAGCAGAGGGGCTGGAAGTAGAGGCGCAGAAGTATATCGATGAAGAAAAGGGTGTAAAGACCGTAAAAGAGGCACTGCAGGGGGCTGCGGATATCATTGCGGAAGGCATTTCAGATGAAGCCGATTACCGTGCCTACATTCGTGAAATCACCATGGAAGAAGGGACGCTGATAAGTACGGCCAAGGATGAAAAGGTCGAAAGCGTTTATGAGATGTATTACGCTTACGAAGAACCGCTTAAGAAGGTCGTTGGACACCGTGTTCTTGCCATCAACCGTGGTGAGGAAGAGAAGTTCTTAACGGTGAAGATTGTGGCACCGATAGAACGGATCTTACAGTATTTAAAGAAAAAGGTCATTACTTCGGACAATGAATATACTACTCCATTGCTTACAGCAGCGATCGAGGATGCCTACGAGCGTCTGATTGCACCGGCGATTGAGCGTGAAATCCGCAATGATCTTACCGAAAAGGCAGAGGATGGCGCAATTTCCGTATTTGGAAAGAATCTGCAGCAGCTTCTGATGCAGCCTCCGATTGCCGGAAAGGTCGTTCTCGGCTGGGATCCGGCATTCCGTACCGGCTGTAAGCTTGCCGTTGTGGATGCAACAGGCAAGGTACTGGATACCAAGGTGATTTTCCCGACGGCTCCGCAGAATAAGGTGGAAGAAGCCAAGGCAGAGCTTAAGAAGCTGATCCACAAATATCATGTTTCCTTAATCAGTGTCGGAAACGGTACGGCATCGAGAGAGTCCGAGCAGGTCATTGTGGAGCTGATCAAGGAACTGGATACACCGGTACAGTATGTCATCGTCAATGAAGCAGGAGCATCCGTATATTCGGCAAGTAAGCTGGCAACCGAAGAATTCCCGAACTTTGATGTGGGACAAAGAAGTGCTGCTTCGATTGCACGCCGTTTACAGGATCCGCTTGCAGAGCTTGTGAAGATTGATCCGAAATCCATTGGTGTCGGACAGTATCAGCATGATATGAATCAGAAGAAACTAGGAGAAGCGTTAGGTGGCGTGGTAGAGGACTGCGTAAACCGTGTGGGCGTAGACTTAAATACCGCATCCGCACCGCTGCTTGAATACATTTCCGGTATTTCCAAGCCGATTGCGAAGAATATTGTGGAGTACCGTGAAAAGAACGGTAAATTTGCAAACCGCGCACAGCTCTTAAAGGTGCCGAAATTAGGACCGAAGGCGTATGAGCAGTGTGCCGGATTCCTGCGGATCCATGATGGGGACAATCCCTTAGATGATACCAGTGTGCATCCGGAATCCTATGAAGCAGCGATGAAGCTTTTGGAAAAGATGGGACTTACGATGGAGGATGTGCGTACGGCACAGAAGCAGGCCGCCAGGCAGATGAGCCCGGCAGCGAAACCCGCTCCGAAGCAGAATGACCGGAATGACCGTAAGAAGCAGATCGTGATCCATAACACCAATACGGCCATGGGAAAAGCACTGGCAGCCGCTATGGGTGGTACAGTCATGAGCCTTGAAGAAAACGATGCTTCTGTTAAGAAACCGGCGCAGAAGGAGACTTCGACTAATGCAGTCAATACGATTGGCAGCCTGGAAAAGAAGATTAAGGATAAGAGTAAGCTTGCGGTAGAACTGGGAATTGGGGAAATCACCTTAACCGATATTCTTAAGGAATTGGAAAAGCCCTCAAGAGACCCCAGAGAGAGCATGCCGGCTCCGATTCTCAGAAGCGATGTCCTTGATATGAAGGATCTGAAACCGGGCATGATTTTAAAGGGAACCGTCCGTAATGTCATTGACTTTGGTGTGTTCGTGGATATCGGTGTGCATCAGGACGGACTGGTACACATTTCCCAAATCACAGACCGTTACATCAAGCATCCTTTGGAGGCGGTGAGCGTCGGGGATATTGTGGACGTGCAGGTATTATCGGTCGATGTGCCCAAGAAACGGATTGCACTGACCATGAAGATCAATCGGGATCAAAAATAATATGTGATAACGTATCACCTCTTGCCATTTGAGATGAGATATGCTATTCTATGAGTCGAAATAAATAGAAAGTTCTTCGGGGAAGGTGAAATTCCTTACCGGCGGTATAGTCCGCGACCCGTATTCTTTAAGAATATGGCTGATTTGGTGAAATTCCAAAACCGACAGTAAAGTCTGGATGGGAGAAGAAATGCATGAACAGATGCGTGAAAATGCATTTGGCTTCTGATGTATGCAAACCCCGGAAATTGATTTCCGGGGTTTTTTAGTACAGCAGGTAATACATGATGCAAAACCAAAGAAGACTTTCTTTTTAAAACAATGGCGTATGCCGGAAAGAGAGTGTGAGTAAATGGAAAAGAGTTTATGGTCTAATGTAATGGAGAACCTGGTGTTTGTACTGGTGGCACTGGCGGTAGCGGTTGGCTTTGTGCTGATTGCGTATCTGATGGAGAAGTACCTGAAAAAGAAGAACCAGGATAAGGAACGGGTGCTTTCGACAAGAAAGATTGCCATGATTGGTGTGTTTTCGGCGATTGCCATGGTGCTTCATGTATTTGATTTTGCAGTACCTGTCCTTGCTCCTCCGTTTTATAAGCTGGACTTCAGTGAAATCCCGGCGCTGATCGGGGCATTTGCGTTTGGTCCGGTAGCGGGAGTGATGATTGAATTCTGCAAGATCCTGTTAAAGCTTCTGGTAAAAGGGACAAGCACCGCGTTTGTGGGTGACTTCGCGAACTTTGTGATCGGATGCAGCTTTATTCTTCCTGCTTCCATCATCTATTTATATAAAAAGAGCCGGAAGAGCGCGCTCATTGGTTCCATCACCGGAACCCTGATTATGACCGTGTTCGGAACTGCATTTAATGCGATTTACCTGCTTCCGACCTTTGCCGTCCTGTATCATATGCCGATGGAGGACATCATTGCCATGGGAACTGCAATTAACGGACATATCAACGGAGTAGTGAGTCTTGTAATTATTTGTGTTGCTCCGCTGAACCTGATTAAGGGTGCAACGGTTACGATTGTGACGATGCTGGTTTATAAGAAATTGAGTCCGGTTCTGAAAGGAAGACAGCATTAATTTTTTGTTTAAAAAGGTGAAAGAATTCTTAATCTTTCTTAAATCAATGAAAAACCTCTTGACAATTATTGTATTAATAATATAATACAGATTGTGCAAGGGGTTTTCATATTTCAATCGTTATGGATGATAAGCTGTAGAAGCAGCGATTATAGTTATAGAAAAGAAAACGCATGGATAAAATGAATCGAAGGAGGGGTGCTTGTGGAAGAATTAATCACCATCCGGGATATGTGTAAGATTTACAATCCCGGCGAGAATGAGGTCAGAGCCCTGGATCATGTGAATCTGACCATACATAAAAATGAGTTTGTAGCCATTATCGGGCAGTCCGGATCCGGTAAATCAACATTGATGAATATGCTGGGATGTCTGGATGTTCCGACAAGCGGAACGTACCTGCTGAATGGAAAGGATGTCTCTCATATGTCGGACGATGAGCTTTCAGACATCCGCAATCGGGAGATCGGGTTTGTTTTTCAGGGATTTAACCTGATTGCAGGACTGACCGCACTTGAAAATGTGGAACTTCCCCTGATTTATCGTGGCGTTCCAAGGAAAGAGCGCATGGAATTATCCGAGCGTGCACTGGAAAAGGTGGGGCTGTCCGGGCGTATGACGCATAAGCCGTCCGAAATGTCCGGCGGACAGCAGCAGCGTGTCGCGATTGCAAGAGCGATTGCACAGGCTCCGCCGGTCATTCTGGCCGATGAGCCGACCGGAAACCTGGATTCCAATTCGACGCAGGAGATCATGGAAATTCTGAAAGGACTGCATCGGGAAGGAAGAACGGTTATTTTGATTACGCATGACAATGAAATTGCCGCGAGAGCGAAGCGCAACATCCGGATTATGGATGGCAAGGTCGTAGCAGATTATGAAAATGAAGAAGGAGAAGAAGTATGAGCGATCATATCAAGCAGGATTCCATAGAAATATTAGAGGCTAAAGAGCAGGTGAACGAAGCAGACAAAAGCAAGGCAGAAGCAGTAAATGAGAAAACGGCTAAGAAAGCCCTCAAAGAAAAGAAAAAGAAAGAAAAACAGCCGGCAGACCCGGCAAAGAAGAAAAAACGCAGAAAGATCATTCTCTTTGTGGTGCTCGGTGTACTGGTTTTACTTTTTATCCTGTCAAAGCTTCTTGGTGGAAACGGGGCAGCAGCTATAGTAACGACCACACAGGCACAGATCGGGGATCTTCAGCAGACCATTGATACGAGCGGTACGGTGAAAACCGGGGAGAGTAAGGTTTATTTTTCGGATGTGGATGTGAAGGTAGGGGAAGTGAAAGTACAGGCAGGTGATGCAGTAAAGGCTGGCGATGTGCTTCTTAACTATGATGCCGATGATCTTGCAGCAGCGAAGGAACGGGCAGAATTAAAGAGACAGTCTGCAGAAGGAAGTTATCTGAATTCCGTGCAGACCAATAATGAAAAGCTTGGGGACTTAAGCGAGGCAAGCACGAATCTGGAGGTGCTGGATCAGCAGATTGCAGACACCGAAGCATACATTAAGAATCTGGAAGCCAAGATTTCCAAAAAGAAGAGCGATCTTGCACATGAGGGTGCCCTGTTACAGATCAGTCTGATTGACTGGCAGGATCAGCCGGATTCCGATGAATATCAGAATTTGCAGAAGCTGGTGCAGTTAAACAATTATGAGCAGCAGAACAATGAAGAGATCAAGAGCTGGCAGGACGAACTGGATGTTTATAACGATATGTTATCCAAATATAAGGAATACCGTTCGGAAATGAAGTCCCAGAAGAGCTCTGCAGAAGCCGGAAAGTTAACCGGTGGAGCGAAGGAAGAACTGGAAGCCAACAATAAAACCCAGACGATGGATGTGGAGGATTCCATTGACAGTCTGAGTTCGGTAGAAAATGGCATTGTGGCAGAATTTGATGGTGTTGTTACCGAGATGAATGCGGTAGAAGGCGGAGTGACCGCAAAGGGGGCACAGCTCCTGAAACTTG
>USDI01000001.1 GCA_900553305.1 uncultured Lachnospiraceae bacterium | reverse complement strand
ACGCAGCGTAGTTTACCTCATGTGGTTACTTCGCCATATAAAATTGCTATTCTGTATGAATGCAAGCATTCACAGAAAGCAATTTTGCATGGCTCTGAATAGTTACCATAAATTTAACATCATATAAAATAAAAATGATATAGGATCCACATTGAAGATGATAAGTTGATCTTAGAAAGCAGCATAAAATGGGGGTGTTTTATGGACAGAAATTTGGAAGAAATGTGCAGGCTCGTAACAGGAAAAGGAGCATGGCATATCGGGGAACTTCAGGTGTCGGATGGTCCGCATGGTGTCCGGGCGCAGGAGGATGGAGCAAAGAATAATGACAGCTATGAGGCAACGTGTTTTCCAACGGCAAGCAGCGTGGCGTGTTCCTGGGATCCGGTCCTTATCGGAAAAATGGCAGAAGGGATCGTGAAGGAGGCAAAGGAATTGGGAGTTTCGGTTGTGCTTGGGCCCGGAATCAATATCAAACGTTCTCCACTTTGTGGAAGGAACTTCGAGTATTATTCGGAAGATCCGTTTCTTGCGGGAGAATTGGCAGTGGCTTATATCCGTTCCATGCAACAGTGTGGTGTCGGAACTTCGTTGAAGCACTTTGCAGGGAATAATCAGGAAACCCACCGCATGACCTCGAATTCCATGGTTGATGAGCGGGCATTGCATGAAATCTATCTGGCGGCTTTTGAACAGGCGGTGAAGAGGGCAAGGCCTGCTACGGTTATGGCTAGCTACAACTATCTGAACGGTGTACCGGCCTGTGAAAACAGGGAACTGCTGACCGATATTCTAAGGGAAAAATGGGGCTATAAAGGGCTTGTCATGAGCGACTGGGGAGCCTGTGTTGATCTTCCTGCCTGCATCAAGGCCGGAATGGATGTGGAGATGCCGGACAGCAACGGCAATCATTTTGAAGATCTTTCCGATGCCATAAAGACAGGAAAACTCCCGTTTTCCAGGCTTGCGGAGGCTGTACAGAGAATTAAGGATCTGAATGAATCCTATGGCAAAGGTGAGAGCATTGAGAAACGCGTAAACGGTGTTACTTCCGGAACAAGATGCAAAAATCACAAATTGGCAGAGAAAATCGAAGAAGAAAGTGCGGTTCTTCTTCAAAATGACGGGTTCCTTCCGCTAAAGGGAGAAAAGGAAATCCTGATTCTGGGGGATCTGGCACTTCACCCACGAATTCAGGGAGGTGGCAGCAGCCATATCCATACGGAACGGGTTGATTCGGTGATGGAAGCTTTGGAAAAGGAGCATGTTACCGTACGGTTTGCGAGAGGATATCAGGGTACTTCATGGAAGAGAAATAAGAAGCTGGAAAAGGAAGCGCTGTTTTTGGCAAAAGAGGCAAAGGAGCGGAAGATTCCGGTGCTGTTCTTTGGTGGATTGACAGATATTGCAGAAGGAGAAGGATATGACCGGGAAAGCTTTTCCCTGCCACAGAATCAGTCAGTTCTTCTGCAGGGGTTGTTGAAGGTAAATGACAATATCGGTTTTATTTCTGTGAGCGGTTCGCCTTATGATATGCAGCTTGTGTGTCAGTGCAGGGCGGTGTTACAGCTTTATCTGGGAGGAGAAGCCGCCGGGACGGCCTGCGCGCGGCTCGTGCTGGGCAAGGCGAATCCTTGCGGAAAACTGGCAGAGACGATTCCTTACCGGGAAGAAGACGTACCAAGCTACGGAAACTTTGGAAAGCAGAGGGAACAGCGACTGCATCCAGATGAGGTGGAATACCGGGAGAGTATTTTCGTGGGATACCGGTATTACGATACCTTTCAGGTGCCGGTGCGGTTCTGTTTCGGACATGGATTGAGCTATACCAGCTTTTCCTATTCCAATCTCACAATCACAGAGAATGCGGATCAAAGCTATACGGTTACGTTTGAGGTGGAAAACACCGGTGAGGATCCCGGAATGGAGATTTCACAGGTTTATGTGAGAAATCCGCAGACAGAGGACTTTCGTGCCAGACGGGAATTGAGGGGATTTGCAAAGATCGCTTTAGAGCCCGGCGAAAAGAAGAAAGTAGAAGTTATGTTAACTAGCAGAGACTTTTCGGTCTATCAGAATTCGGAATTTCAGGTAATCGGAGGTACCTATGAGATTCAAATTGGTGCCTCGCTTAATGACATCCGGCTGGCAGAGGAGGTAGAGGTTCAGGGAGTGGAGCTTGAGAGCCCTTTGAGTCTTAAGAATCCGGTTCCGCTTACAAAAGAGGATTTTGACAGGATTTACACTTATCAGAGGACTCATTTTTCCCATACGGTTCCGGGAGAATTTACAACAAAGAATTCTCTAATGCAGATGCAGCCGTATTCCCGGCTTGCCAGAAGATGGATCCGGATCGGGAAGCTGGCGGCGAGGCTGATGTATTTCCCGAAGTCCGTGAAGGATCCGGAGGTGCGGATGATGCTGGAAGGAATTCTGGAGGGAAACGTGGACAGTGTCTGTAATCAGGGCGGTGGTATGGTGAAACGAAAGACGATTTTAAAAATTGTAGATTCTGCGAACAGGGGGAAGAAACATGAATGATAAATTAGATGCAAGAACAAAATGGAGTTATTGTATTGGAGCGACAGGGCGGGACGCTGCGTATGCACTGGTGAGTATGTACCTGATTCTTTATGTCCAGTACACAATGAATTTAAGCAGCGTACAGTTTGCCGTGATCAGCGCAGCCATGATCGTCTGTATGGTCTGGGATGCAATCAACGATCTGCTGATGGGAATTATTATTGAAAATACGCATTTCCGGATGGGAAAATTCAAGCCCTGGATTCTGATTGGCTCGATCAGTAATGCCGTGGTGATCATCTGTCTGTTTACGATAAGACCGCAGGGCTGGGCCTTTGTAGCATTTTACAGTCTCTTTTATCTTCTGTGGGGAATGACGTATACCATGAATGACATTGCTTACTGGGGCGTGCTTCCTTCGTTAAGCTCGGATCCGGGAACCCGGGACAGTCTGGTTACGTTGATGAGCATTTTCGTCTGCATCGGTCAGTTTTCAGTGGCCGGTGTGGTTCCTGTCGTTATTGCAGGAAATGCGGTAATGGCTTACCGGATCGTTGCGTTGGTCGTAGCCTTGGCACTTATTGCTTTCCAGATGCTCACCGCCTTTGGCATCCGGGAAAGGGAGCGGAAGGAGCAGACCGAGAAGTTATCTTTAAAGGATATGTATCACATTTTTGCAAGAAATGATCAGCTTGTGGCAGCAGGCATTGCGTCCATCTTTTTTAACATCACCTGTAACATTCTGATTATTTTTGGAGTGAATTTCTTCTATATAGAATATGGTTATTCGGAAAGCGGAAATCTGGTATTTTACTTTACCGTGATGTACGGACTGGGTATGCTGATTTCGCAGGCAAGCTATGCGTTCTTGGCAAAACACTTTTCAAGAGGTAAAATACTTAAGATATGTCTCATCGCCTTACTGGCAGGTTATGCAGGTTTCCTTGGATTCGGCTATGTGCTGCCGAAGAACGTCATCCTGTTAAATGCCATCGGCTTCCTCATCTTTTTCTTTCAGGGATTGATGAATCTGGTGATCGTCGTTATGATTAACAATACGATCGAATACGATGAGGCGAGATTTCACGAGCGGCATGATTCCGTGATTTCCGCAGTCCGGTCTTTCAGTGTAAAGCTGGCAGGTGGAATTAATCAGGGCTTATCCACACTGGTGCTGATTGCGAGCGGAATTTATGCAAAGAGCCAGAGAATCAGTGCGTTGGAGATTGCCGTGAACCGTGGGGAACTGTCGGGTGAGGAGGCGCTGCTTACCGCAAATCAGTATATCAGTGAGATCACTGCCACACAGGGGCTGGTGTTCCGGCTTGGCATGGTATTGATTCCGGTAGCGGCATTGCTGGTTTCGTATGTCGTACTCCGGAGAAAATATCACATTGACGAAGCGGAGTATGAAAAGCTGATCCAAAACTGCATTCCTGTGAAAGAATTCGGTTGAGTTTCTTGTAGAAATGTGTTATATTAGCGCATGAATTGAATATGGAGTATTCAGGTGTCGGAGCAATGCGTGGCGATTTTGCCATATTAGAAATGCGTGTTGGCTCCGGTGAAAAGGGAAACAGGTGCAAATCCTGTACGAACTCGTCACCGTAATTAGGGAGTAGAAGCCGAGATATCACTGGGAAACTGGGAAGATGGTGGATGCGATGATCTTTAAGCCGGGAGACCTGCCTGACTGCTGTACAGAAACGATTGTTTCAGACCACGAGTAAAAAGGTTGTACGTGATGCGGACCGTTGGGAATGCTGCAGATTCTGCAGGAAATTCCGGATGGTTACGTTTTCTTTGTGTACAAACCCTTTACCTGTTAAAAATAGGAAAGGGTTTTTATTTTTGTTGCGCAAACTCCCGTTTCCTGGCAGCTTACTTCGTAATCAAAAAACGCAGAAAACCTGCAGAAATGAGGAGAATTTATGAAAAACAAAATTGTAGCATTACTTATGGCATCGGTACTTGGTGTATGTACGCTTGCCGGATGTGGAAGCAATAATGCACAGGAGACCACAGCAGAAGAAACCACACAGACCGAAGAAACAACTGAAGACGCAGCAGCTTCTGAAACCGAAGAAGCCACAGAAGAAGCAGATGCCGCAGAGAGTGAGGATGCAGACCAGATGGCAGCAGACAATGTAGCAGCATTGATTGATGCAATTTATGTTCAGGAAAGAACTGAAAACACCGATCAGCAGTGTGCAGACGCAAAGGCTGCATGGGATGCTTTAACAGATGCACAGAAGGAACTGGTAGAAGGTGAAAACGCAGATCCGGATTACTTCGGAAGAGATACAGGAGATGCTTCCAAGGATGATGCACGTAATCAGGATGAAATCGGTGAAAATGAAATTCTGGTAGTAAGCTTTGGTACTTCCTTTAACAACAGCCGTGTAGCAGATATTAAGGGAATCGAAGATGCCCTGCAGGCCGCTTATCCGGACTGGTCTGTAAGAAGAGCATTTACCGCACAGATTATTATTAACCATGTACAGGCCCGTGATGGTGAAATGATCGATAATGTGAACCAGGCACTGGACCGTGCCGTTGCAAACGGTGTCAAGAACCTGATTGTACAGCCGACACACTTAATGCATGGTGCAGAGTACGATGAATTAATCGGAGAACTGGATAACTACAAGGATCAGTTTGAATCTGTTCAGGTTGCAGAGCCGTTACTTGGTGAAGTAGGTGCAGATGCTGCCGTAATCAATGCAGATAAGAAGGCTGTTGCTGAAATCCTTACCGCAGAAGCAGTAAAGACCGCAGGCTATGACAGTCTGGATGCAGCGAAGGAAGACGGTACTGCATTTGTATTCATGGGACATGGAACCTCTCATGCAGCAAAGGTATCCTATAGCCAGATGCAGACACAGATGCAGGATCTTGGTTATGACAACGTATTTATCGGTACAGTAGAAGGAGAACCTGAGGAGACCGCATGCGAAGCAGTTATTGATGCCGTAGCAGAAGCAGGATATACCAAAGTTGTTCTTCGTCCGTTAATGATTGTTGCCGGAGATCATGCAAACAATGACATGGCTGGCGAGGATGAGGACTCCTGGTTAAGCATGTTCAAGGCTTCCGGTAAGTTTGACAGTGTCGATACACAGATCGCAGGCCTTGGTGAAATCGAAGGAATCCAGCAGATTTATGTAGAGCATACTGCAGATGTCATGAATCAGCAGAAATAAAGAGCAAGTGATAGAGGCAAATGATGAGTAAGATAAAAACAATCTTTTTGACCGGCGTATTGGTTTTCAGTATGGCTTTTGTAAGTGCCTGTGCCGGAAAGACAGAGGATCAGCAGGAGGCGGCTGTCGAAGAGACAGCCCCTGTAGCAGAAGAAGTTACAGAAGAACCGGAAGAGAGTGAAGCAGCGGCCGAGGTTCAGGAAGACACAGCACAAACCACGGAAGCAACGCTTCCGGATGGAACTTATGATGCGGAATTTTCTACGGACAGTTCCATGTTTCATGTGAGTGAAGCCTGTGATGGAAAGGGAGTTCTGACGGTAAAGAACGGGCAGATGACCATTCATGTATCTCTGGCCTCCAAGAAGATCTTAAATCTTTATCCGGGACTTGCAGAGGATGCCCAGAAAGATGGTGCGCAGCTCTTAGAGCCGACAGTGGATGAAGTAACCTACAGTGACGGACTTACCGATGAGGTGTATGGATTTGATATTCCGGTTCCGGTGTTGGATGAGGAATTTGATGTTGCCCTGATCGGAACCAAGGGCAAGTGGTACGATCATAAGGTCTGCGTATCGAATCCGGTAGCAGCCACAGAGGAACAGAGTGCGGAAGCTGTTTCGGACGAATCCGGTATTCCGGAGCTTGCAGATGGAAGCTATTTAGTGGAAATGACCTTTGAAGGTGGAAGCGGACGCGCAAGCATTGCTTCTCCTGTGACGATTACCGTAGAGAATCAGAAGGTGACAGCTTCCGTAGAATGGAGCAGCCCGAACTATGATTATATGCTGGTAGACGGAGAGAAGTTTCTTCCGGTAAATACCGAAGGAAATTCCGTATTTGAGATTCCAGTAGCCACTTTTGATGAGCCGGTGACGGTAATCGGAGATACTGTGGCAATGAGTAAGCCACATGAAATCGAGTATACCCTGACGTTCCATTCCGATACGATCAAGGCGCTCGATTAAGAGGAACGATCTATGAGAAAAAGAAGAAAGAAAACAATCGTATCCGGTTTGTTTTTGCTGGGACTGCTTGGGCTTTTGGGCTGTAGCAGTCCTTCTTCTGATTCTGCGCCAATCGGGGATACGCAGGAAATTTCCGCTTTGGAAAGCGCGAATGAGGCAGAATCAGGAGAACTGGTTTATGAGGGCAGCATGGAACTGCAGTATGCAGAGAATTTTTCCGTGGACTACTATGAGGGTGGGTACCGGATGTTGAAGACGATGGACGGAACGCAGCTCCTTGTTGTGCCGGAGGGGAAAAAAATACCGGCAAACCTCTGGGAAGAGGTCATTGTCATGCAGCAGCCCATCCGGAATCTGTATCTGGTGTCGTCTGCAGTAATGGATATGTTTGCAAAGCTTCAAGCCCTTGATACGGTACGATTTTCCGGACAGAAGGAAGAAAACTGGTATGTAGAGGAAGCCAGGGAAGCGATGGAACGGGGCGATATTCTGTATGCCGGAAAATACAGTAAGCCGGACTATGAGAAGATTGTCTCGGAAAACTGTTCCCTTGCCATTGAAAACAGGATGATTACGCATACGCCCGAAGTAATTGAAATGCTCAATGACTTCGGAATTCCGGTGATGATTGAGTATTCCAGCTACGAATCCCATCCGCTTGGCAGGGTGGAATGGATTAAATTTTTCGGTGCCATGGTGGGAAAGGAAGAAGAGGCAGAGCAGCTTTTTACAGAGCAGACGGACATCTTAGAGGAAGTGACCTCGGATGAAAAGACCGATCAGACCGTGGCATTTTTCTTTATTACTTCAAACGGACTGGTACAGATCCGGAGAAGCTCCGATTATATCCCGAAAATGATTGAACTTGCGGGCGGCAGATATATTTTTGAGGACATGGGGGAAGAAAGCGGACGTTCGACCATGAATATCCAGATCGAGGAGTTTTATCAGGGAGCGAAGGATGCGGATTTCCTCATTTATAACAGTACGATTGACGGTGGCGTGGATTCCATGGCACAGCTCCTTGAAAAATGCCCGGTTTTAGAGGACTTTAAGGCAGTACAGGAGGGAAATGTGTTCTGTACAACCAATGACTATTATCAGCAGTCGATGTCTGTTGGCGGTCTGATGAAGGATTTTCATACCATGCTCCTTCAGGGAGATGATACGGAGATGAAGTATCTTTTCCGGCTGAAATAGGGGAGGAAGTATATGCAGCACAACCGAACATTAAGAGTGATAACAGCATTCCTTTTACTGGTAGCAGGGATTATTCTGTTCCTGATTCTGAATGTCTGCATCGGAACGGTGTCCATTCCACTTAAGGATATTTTGTCTTCCATCCGGGGGCAGGAGGTACTGAACGCAAGAATTCTGTGGGATATCCGGATGCCGCGGACGCTGGCCGCGTTAATCCTTGGCGGGGCGCTTGCCCTTGCCGGATATTTATTACAGACCTTTTTTCATAATCCGATTGCCGGGCCTTTTGTACTCGGAATCTCATCCGGAGCGAAAATGATGGTGGCTCTTTTTATGGTATTCCTAATGGGACGCTCCATAAAGGTAACTTCCTTTACGATGATTCTGGCAGCGTTTCTTGGTGCCATGATCTGTATGGGCTTTGTGCTGTTGATGGCACGCCGGGTAAACCAGATGTCGATGCTGGTGGTAAGCGGCGTGATGATTGGTTATATCTGTTCGGCCATTACCGAATTTGTCGTGACCTTCGCAGAGGATGCGGAGATTGTGAATCTGCATAACTGGTCGAGGGGAAGCTTTTCCGGAATGAACTGGAATCAGGTACGTGTGATGTTGGTGGTGGTTTTCCTTACCTGCATCTGCATTTTTTTGCTGGCAAAACCCTTAAGTGCCTATCAGATGGGAGAGGGCTATGCGCAGAACATGGGAGTGAATGTACGGCTTTTAAGGATTGCACTGGTGGTTTTATCCAGTGTCCTTTCGGCCTGTATTGTGGCGTTTGCAGGACCGATCTCTTTCGTGGGAATCGCGGTACCGCACCTTGTAAAGCAGCTTCTTGGAACGACAAAGCCGATTCTGATGATTCCGGCCTGTTTTCTTGGAGGCGGGGTGTTCTGTCTGTTCTGTGATCTCCTTGCGCGGATGGTTCTGGCACCGACCGAATTGAGTATCAGCACCGTAACGGCGATCTTCGGGGTGCCCGTTGTCTTATGGGTGATGGTTCGCAGGAACAAGGAGAAGATGGACGCATGAAGGATTATTTTCGCACAATAAAAATGGCAGTGGGCTATAACGGAAAGCCCCTGATGGAACAGATCGAAATCGGACTTTCGAAGGGCGAAATCCTGACACTGATCGGCCCGAACGGTTCCGGCAAATCGACCATCCTCAAAAGTATTGCAGGACAACTGGCGCTGCTTGGGGGAACGATCCTGTTAGGAAGCAGTCACATGGAAGAGATGTCGTTATCCCAAAGGGCACAGACGATGGTCGTGCTGCTGACGGAACGTCTGCGTACGGAAATGATGACCTGTGAGGATGTGGTGGCAACCGGAAGATATCCTTATACCGGGCGGTTCGGCATTCTTTCGGAAAAGGACCGGGAGACCGTAGCGGAAGCTATGAAGCTGGTTCACGTAGAGGATCTTAAAGAACAGGATTTTATTAGGATTAGTGATGGACAAAGACAGCGGGTGATGCTGGCGCGTGCAATCTGCCAGGAACCGGAGATTCTGATACTGGATGAGCCGACATCGTATCTGGATGTGAAGTATAAGCTGGAATTTTTATCCGTGTTACAGGAAATGAAACGAAAGAAAAAGCTGACGGTGATCATGTCGCTGCATGAGATTGAACTGGCAGAGATTATTTCTGATCAGATTTTATGCATCCGGGATCACCGGGTAGACCGGATGGGAACCCCGGCAGAGGTGCTGACGAAAGGATATATTGCGAAGCTGTTCGATATTACAGCGGGAAGCTACGAGGAAACAACCGGAAATGTAGAGCTTCCTTTACCACAGGGAGATCCGGAGGTTTTCGTGATGGCAGGAGGCGGCAGAGGCAGGGCTGTTTACCGGAAACTGCAACGGGAAGGAACGCCATTTGCAACCGGAATCCTGTTCCGGAATGACCTCGATTATCCGACAGCAAAGGCGCTTGCCGGAAAGGTGATTGCAACGGAAGCTTTTGAGCCGGTTTCCAAAGAAACCTTACAGGAAGCGAAAGACATTCTGAGGAACTGCAAGAAGCTGATCTGCTGCCGGAAAAGCTTCGGGAGCTTCGAGAAGGAGAACGAAGAACTGTTGAACTGGGCGCAGGAGAATGGGATCGAGGTTGAGTTTCAGGATATCAGGGAAGAATGATATCGGAGAAGCGTAATGACGTAGAAGAGTGATACTGGGATGAAATGGGACAGTAAGGAGATAGAAAAGGAAGACAGACTTTAGGAAAAAGAGTCATGAGGGTAAAGAGATGGCAAAAGTAATTATGGTACAGGGAACCATGTCGAATGCAGGCAAGAGCTTTCTGGTGGCTGGACTATGCCGGATTTTTAAGCAGGACGGATGGCGTGTGGCTCCTTTTAAATCACAGAATATGGCACTCAATTCCTTTATCACGAAGGAAGGGCTGGAAATGGGAAGGGCACAGGTCATGCAGGCAGAGGCGGCAGGAATCGATCCGATGGTGTGCATGAATCCGATTCTGCTGAAACCCACGAATCATACCGGCTCGCAGGTCATAGTCAATGGAGAAGTGATCGGCAACATGAGCGCACGGGATTATTTTGCCTGCAAAAAGCAGTTGGTTCCGGACATCCGGAAAGCGTTCCGGAAGCTGGAGGAATATGCCGACATTATTGTGATCGAAGGGGCAGGAAGCCCGGCAGAAATCAATTTGAAAGAAAACGACATTGTGAATATGGGACTTGCACAGATGGTGGATGCGCCGGTGCTTTTAGTCGGGGACATTGACCGTGGCGGGGTGTTTGCACAGCTCCTGGGAACGTTAATGCTTTTAACGGAAGAGGAAAAGGACCGGGTGAAGGGCCTTATTATTAATAAATTCCGGGGAGATAAGTCGATTCTCGACCCGGGAATTACGATGCTCGAAGAAAAGGGAGGCGTTCCGGTTACGGGAGTGGTTCCTTATATGGAGCTTGCGCTTGAGGATGAGGACAGCCTTACTGAGCGTTTTGACCGGAAAAAAGAAGGGCTGATTGACATTGCGGTCATTCATTATCCGAGAATATCCAACTTTACGGATTTTAATGTTTTTGAACAGTTTCCGGAGGTGACGGTGCGTTACGTGACCTCGATCAGTGAGCTGCATCATCCGGATCTTATTTTTCTTCCGGGCAGCAAAAATACGATGGGGGACCTCAAATGGATGCGGCAGAACGGTCTGGAAGCTGCGGTGAAAAAGCTGGCAGGGGATATTCCGGTATTCGGAATCTGCGGAGGCTATCAGATGTTAGGAGAAACCATAGAGGATCCTGATGGCGTGGAAGAGGGCGGTTCTATCCGCGGAATGGAGCTTCTACCGGTAACGACCGTCTTACAGAAGGAAAAACGGCGCTGCCAGACAGAAGGAAAGCTGGGACAGATCACAGGACCGTTAGCGGGAATGTCCGGAAAGGCTTTCCGGGGCTATGAGATTCATATGGGAAAGACGTTGTCAAAAGGAGAGACAGGCGAGGCTTCGTCAGAAAATCAGCCGGTGATCCGGACAGGAGTCAATCCCAATGTTTATGGTTCCTATGTGCATGGACTGTTTGATCAGGCACAGATTGCAGGAGAGGTTGTACAGGCTCTTGCAAGGAAAAAGGGTGTTTCCATGCAGGACGGTCAGATGGAGGATTATCAGAGCTTTAAGGAAAAGCAGTATGACAAGCTGGCAGATACCTTGCGGCTTTACTTAAATATGGAGGAAATTTATGGAATGCTTCGGGATGCCGGTATTTAAGGAGTATACCAGGGAGGAACTAAAGCAGATTAAAATAGAAGCACCAAAGGAACAGATGCGTAAGAAGGTGCAGCAGAACTGGGATCAGGTTGCCAAGCCGCTAGACGGTATGGGATGGTTTGAAACACTTACCGCACAGATCGGAGCGGTTCTTGGAACGGAGGTACTTGATCTTTCGAAAAAAGCGGTACTGATCTTCTGCGCCGATAACGGGATTGTGGAAGAAGGAGTCAGCCAGAGCGGACAGGAAGTCACGACGGCAGTCGTGCAGGCCATGGGAAAAAATGAATCCTCGGTCGGGAAAATGAGCAAAAAAGCCGGAGCCGTGACGATTCCGGTGGATATCGGAATGAACCATAAGGGTTCCATTCTGGGCGTACGGAATGAGAAAATCCGGTGTGGGACGCGGAACTTCCGGAAGGATCCTGCCATGACGGAAGAAGAAACCGTGAAAGCCATTGCAACAGGCATAAAGCTGGTACAGGAATGTAAGAAGGAAGGCTATACACTTCTGGCAACCGGGGAAATGGGAATCGGAAACACGACAACAAGTAGTGCCGTGGCAGCCGCATTGTTACGGTGTGATCCCATACTTGTTACCGGAAAGGGAGCCGGTTTAAGTGAGGAAGGACTTTTGCGGAAACAGCAGTTGATTACGGAAGCAATCCGGAGCTATGATTTGTATGAGGCAGATCCGTTCACGGTATTAAGAACGGTCGGTGGCTTTGATATTGCAGGATTGGTTGGAATGTGTGTGGGAGGTGCGCTCTTTCATCTGCCCATCGTCCTGGACGGCGTGATCAGTATGGTGGCAGCTCTCGTTGCAGAACGCCTTTTTCCGGGAACAAAGGAGTATCTGCTTCCCTCACACAAGGGAAAGGAACCGGCGGTAGAGTTACTGATGAGGGAACTGCAGATGGAGCCGGTGATCGATGGGAAAATGGCACTTGGAGAAGGAACGGGAGCGGTTATGTTCTTTGCACTTCTGGATGTGGCATTGCAGCTATATGAGGCAGGAACCACCTTTTCCGGGATGCAGATTGCAGCATATGAAAGGTTTACATAAAACTATGGTAGTTCTAGTCACAGGTGGCAGCGGAAGCGGAAAGTCCGCTTTTGCGGAAGAATATCTGATGCGCTTATCCACGCAGACAGAAACAAAATATTATATTGCGACCATGCAGCCGTTTGGGGAAGAAAGCCTTGCCAAAATCAGACGTCATCAAAGGCTCCGTGCCGGGAAAGGCTTTACCACGATCGAACAGCCAAGGGATCTTGCGAAAGCAGCCCGGAAAATTTCCGCGCCGTTGACAGGGGATATAGCACTTTTGGAATGTATGTCCAATCTGGTTGCGAATGAAATGTTTGCAGAAAACGAAATCCGGTTAAGGGATGAGGTGACCGCACAGATTCTTGATGGAATAGAAGCACTGGACCGCCAGCTTGCCCACCTTGTCATTGTGACGAACAATGTATTTGAGGATGGCATTTCCTATGAAGAAACGACCGCGGAATATATCGAGGCGATGGGGCAGGTCAATGAAAGACTGGCAGCCATGGCCGATACCGTGATTGAAGTTGTGGCCGGTATTCCGGTTGTCTGGAAAGGAACGTTATTATGAAACTGTTGAAAGCACTTGTCATTTCTTTTTCCATGTATTCGGGGATTCCGATGCCGCAGTTTGAGTGGAAAGAGGAAGACATGAAATATATGTTATGCTTTTTTCCATGGATCGGGGCGGTGATCGGGTTTGGAATTGTTCTTTGGTCTATGTTATGTAAACAAGCCGGACTTGGAACACTTTGCTACACGATGGGAGGGGCAGCCATTCCACTACTCATCACAGGCGGCTTTCATGTGGACGGCTTTATGGATACGATGGACGCATTTCATTCGTACCAGCCGAAGGAAAAGAAACTGGAAATACTGAAGGATTCCCATATTGGCGCATTTTCGGTGATTATGCTGGCACTTTACGGACTGATTTATCTGGGCGCGTTTTCGGAGATCAAAAAGGAAAGCGGACTTTGGATTGTGTGTGCCGGATTTGTGCTGTCGAGGGTATTGAGCGGCATTGCAGTGGTTACCTTCCGTTCCGCAAAAAGTGATGGCCTGCTTTATCTGTTTGCAAGCAAGGCACAGAAGCGGATCGTGAAAGCATCCCTTTATGTACAGGGAATCCTGTGTATGACATTCATGCTGTGGCAGTCGCTTTTGCTGGGAGGAGCGGCGGTACTTGCAGCCCTTTTGACATTCGCATACTACCATTACCGGACGAAGAAGGAACTTGGTGGAATTACCGGCGATACCGCAGGATGGTTTGTATTGCTATGTGAAGAAGTGGTGATGATTGTAGTGGCAGTAGTGAGCAAGCTGGTATAAGAGGAAATCATGAAATTAATCATAGGTGGTTTAGCACAGGGAAAATTACATTATGTCCTGCAAAAGGAAGAAAACGAGCAGTGCATCATCTTTGACGGTGTACTTCCGGAAGAGGGGCAGATACAGGAAGCACGGAAAGAAGCAGGCAGTGAAGAAAAGACGCTGATTATCAATCACTTCCATCATGTTGTGAAGCGGGAATTGGCAGAAAACAGAACCCCGGAGGAACTGGAAGTGGATGTGATGGAGTTTGTGGAGAAGCATCCGGAAGTTATCCTGATTTGTGATGAAATCGGAAACGGAATCGTTCCGGTGGATGCGTTTGAAAGATTCTACCGGGAGCAGACCGGAAGAATTCTGATCCGGCTTGCACAAAAGGCAGATGAGGTGGTGCGTGTATTATGCGGAATCGGTCAGAGAATCAAATAGAACTTTACCTGATCCGGCACGGAGCAACGAAAGCCAATCGTGAGCACCGGTATCTGGGAAGGACGGAAGAGCCGTTAAGTGAAGAAGGACGGGAGGCGTTAAAGGCTTTTCAAAAGAAAGGCATCTATCCTGATCCGGCATCCTTACAAGCTTTATTTGTCAGTCCCATGGAACGGTGCCGGGAAACAGCAGAGCTTTTGTTTGGGGACTGTGAGCAGCACATGATTCCGGAATTCCGGGAGATGGATTTTGGACTCTTTGAAGGAAAGAATTATCAGGACTTACGGGGAAATGCCCAGTATCAGGCCTGGATTGACAGCAACGGAACACTCCCGTTTCCCAAAGGAGAAAGCCGGGAGGATTTCATTGCGCGGTGCAGGAGAGGATTTGAAGAAATGCTCCGGATTGTAACTGCCGAGGGTATCAGTAGAAATGAAGAGCGAAAAAATATTGCTGCCGTGGTTCATGGGGGAACGATTATGGCAGTGTGCAGCAGCTTTACGGACGGTGAGTACTTTGACTTCCAGATTGGAAACGGAGAAGGTTATCGTTGCAAAGTAACCGTCGGGCAGCCATCCGGGGAGATTCAGATAAATGAGTTATGTAAACTGATTAAATATGAAGAATGTTAGTATTTTTTCGTATTGTAACTGTGAAGGTACGGAACAGTTATGTATGATCGAATATATCATATGGGGAGAATACGATGCTGAAATATCACATGACAGCTTTTTTTCTGGGATTCCTCTTGGATCTTCTACTGGGAGATCCTTACTGGCTGCCGCACCCGATCCGGCTGATCGGCAATCTGATCGCGGCACTTGATCGGAAATTGCTGGGGAATCCGGAAGAAAGCGAAAGAAATGACCATAGAGAATTCCATAGAGGAATCGTGCTGGTTGTACTGGTGCTTCTTAGTGTAACCGTGGTGGCTGCAGTTCTTTTATTTGGCGGTTATGCCTTACATCCTTACATAGGCCTGGTGCTGGAAACCATCATGACCTATCAGATTCTGGCAACGAAATGCCTGAAGGTTGAGAGCATGAAGGTCTATGCCTGCTTAAAGAGGGGAGATCTTCCGGCAGCGAGAAAGGCGGTATCCATGATTGTCGGAAGAGATACGGATGTACTCGATGAGACAGGAGTTGCTAAGGCGGCAATTGAAACCGTAGCGGAGAACACCTCGGATGGTGTGATTGCACCGATGCTGTATCTGGCACTGGGCGGCCCGGTGCTGGGCTTCTTTTATAAGGCCGTGAATACGATGGATTCCATGGTTGGCTATAAGAATGACCGTTATCTCTATTTTGGAAGGGCAGCAGCGAAGCTGGATGATGTGGTGAACTATATTCCGGCCAGAATCAGTGCTTATCTGATGATTCTTTCCGCTTTTGTCGGTGGAAGTGCATACGATGGAAAAAGGGCGTTTCAGATTCACCGGAGAGACCGGAGAAATCATGCAAGTCCGAATTCGGCACAGACGGAATCGGCCTGCGCGGGAGCACTTGGAATCCGGCTTGCCGGAGATGCCAGTTATTTTGGTGAAATAGTGAAAAAGCCCTATATCGGAGATGCGGTGCGGAAGGTAGAATTCGAGGATATCAAACGGATCAATCACCTCATGTATCTCACTGCATGGATTTGTGAGCTTTCGTGCATAGGGGTGATGGAAATTGTATATTTACTTTGGGTAAGATAGGATGGATAAAACAGAAAGGAGCCGGAAAGACATGATGAAAAATAAAGCAATACACGGTGGAGACATCTACCGGAACCAGGTCCGGCTTGATTTCTCGGTCAATGTAAATCCGCTCGGAAAGCCGGACGGAGTGGAAGCGGCGCTGCATGAGGCAGTCAGCAGCGTGCAGGAATATCCGGACATAGAGGCTAAGGCATTGAAAGAGAAACTTGCAGAGAAGCTTGTTGTACCGGAAGAATATCTACTTTTTGGAAATGGGGCTTCGGAGCTTCTGATGGCGGTTGTGCATGCCCTGCATTCAACGAAAATCATGCTCCCCTGTCCTTCCTTTTATGGTTATCAGCATGCGGCGAAAGCAGCAGGAAGCAGAGTGATTCCATTTATGTTAAAGGAAGAGAACAGGTTTTTATTAACAGAGGAACTATTTACTGTTTTGGAGAAGGAAAGACCGGAGCTCCTTATTCTGGCAAATCCAAACAATCCGACCGGAGTGCTCACTTCGAAGGAGTATTTGAAAGAGCTTTTTCGAAAATGCAGGAAAACCAATACCTGGCTGTTACTGGATGAATGCTTTATTGAATTTTGTGAAGGGCAGGATTCCATGCTTTCTGAAATCGGGAAAGAGGACCGGCTGCTTTTGCTGCGGGCCTTTACGAAGAGTTATGCCATTCCGGGAGTGCGGCTTGGCTATCTGATCTGTCGTGCAGAAGAACTTCGTATAAAGATCCGGGAGCAGCTTCCGGAGTGGAATCTGTCGGTCTTTGCACAGAAGGCGGGACAGGCATGCCTTTCTTTAGAAAACGCAGCTTACCTTACAGAGACAGTCCGTTATGTGAAAAAGGAGCGGCAGTTTCTTGTAGATGCATTAATGAAAATGGGAATCCGGGTATTTCCGGGAGAAGCGAACTTCCTTTTATTTTACTGTGAGGAAAACCTGTATGAGAAATTATTGCAGGGGGGAATTCTGATTCGGGACTGCTCCAATTTCGAAGGACTGTCTGAAGGGTATTACCGCATTGCCGTGAAGCGTCATGAAGAAAATCTGCAATTACTGGAAGCAATAAAGGAGTGTTTAAAACCGTGATGGAACATTTATTACCGGAACAGATTGAACAAAGAAGCTTTGAAATCATCGATGGTGAGCTGAAAAAGCGCGGAATTGTGCTGCCCAAAGAGCAGGAAATGATTACGAAAAGAGTCATTCATACGACTGCGGATTTTGAATATACGGAAACCCTGACCTTTTCGGAGGGAGCAGTCGGGATTGCCAGGGAACTTCTTAGGCAGGGAGCCGATATTGTAACGGACACGAATATGGCGCTTTCCGGAATCAACAAGAGGTCACTGGCCGGGCTGGGTGGAGAGGTACATTGCTATATGGCAGATGAAACCGTTGCAAAGCTTGCAAAGGAGCGCAAAACGACGCGCGCGGCTGTCAGCATGGAAATGGCAGCGAAGATCAAAAAGCCGGTGATCTTTGCTGTAGGAAATGCACCGACAGCGCTCATTCAGATCTACGAAATGATGCAGAACAGTAGTTGGCGTCCGGCATTTGTGATCGGCGTTCCGGTCGGATTTGTGAATGTGGAAGCGGCAAAGGAGCTTATTTGGCAGACCGATGTTCCTTTTATTATTAACCGGGGCAGAAAGGGCGGCAGCAATGTAGCCGCGGCAATCTGTAATGCGCTGATTTATGAGCTTACACGAAACAGATCATGAAAAGATTGGCTGAATTGTTACTTTAATAAAGGATTCATACCGGTTGAAATATGGTTGACAGATGACAGAAACAAACCAAGGTATAGAGGATAGATTAAGGATAAAGATATGAGATACGGTTTTACGACAGGAAGCTGTGCAGCAGCGGCCGCCAAGGCAGCCGCCTATATGCTTCTTTCCGGAATGGAAAAAACAGAAATCACGATTGAAACGCCCAAGGGAATTCCATACACCGCGCAGATTACCGATATTCAGAGGAAAGAGCGTGCCGTTACCTGTGCGGTCATAAAGGATGGCGGGGACGATCCCGATGTCACAACCGGTTCCCGGATTGTTGCCAGGGTAACGTTTCCGGAAAATCAACCGGATTCCGGCGAAAAGGGGACACAGGCAGAGGTTCTGATTGACGGTGGAACAGGCGTCGGGAGAGTGACAAAGCCGGGACTCGACCAGCCGGTAGGAAATGCGGCAATCAATCATGTACCGCGGGAAATGATTACGAAGGAAGTACTGGAGGTATGCCACCTCCTGGATTATCAGGGAGGCCTGCAGATCGAGATTTCCGTGCCGGGAGGAGAGGAGCTTGCACAGCAGACCTTTAATCCACGCCTTGGCATTGTCGGCGGCATTTCCATTCTGGGAACCAGCGGAATTGTAGAGCCGATGAGCAATCAGGCGATATTGGATACCATCCGTGTCGAGCTCAACCAGCGCAAAGCACAAGGGTATGATTATGTGGCGGTTTCTCCCGGAAATTATGGACTGGATTATATGAAAAAGGTCTATCACTATGACCTTAATCGGAGTGTGAAATGCAGTAACTTTATCGGACAGACGATTGACATGGCGGTGGAGCTTGGCTTTCAGAAAATGCTTTTAACCGGCCATATTGGAAAGCTGATTAAGGTAGCGGGTGGCATCATGAATACCCATTCCAGGGAAGGGGACTGCCGGATGGAGCTGCTGACTGCTTTTGCGGTAAAGATTGGCGTAGAGCTTCCGGTGGCACAGCAGATTTTAACCTGTGTCACAACCGAAGAAGCCGTAAGAATCCTCGATTCGTGCGGCAAAAGAGCACCGGTCATGGAGGCAGCGATGGAGCGGATTTTTTATTATCTGAATAAGCGTGCAGGGGGGAAAATGCAGGTCGAATGCCTCATGTACGCAAACGAATTCGGGGAACTGGCGAAGAGTGAAGGAGTGGAAGAATGGTTTACTTTGTTGGAGCAGGAACAGGAGCAGCGGATTTAATTACGGTACGGGGCATGCATCTTTTGGAAAAAGCAGATGTGATTATCTATGCAGGTTCTCTTGTGAATCCGGAGCTTTTACAATATGCAAAAAAGGATTGTGAAATCCATAACAGTGCCAGACTGACGCTTCCGGAGGTCCTTGCGATTATGGAAGAGGCAGAGAAAAGCGGAAAAAGAATTGTGCGGCTGCATACCGGAGATCCCAGCATTTACGGGGCGGTGCGTGAACAGATGGATGCACTGGAGGAAAAGGGAATTGCCTATGAGAGCTGTCCGGGCGTAAGTGCCTGCTTCGGAGCGGCAGCATCGTTGAATCTCGAATATACTCTGCCGGATATTTCCCAGACACTGATTATTACCCGGATGGAAGGAAGGACAGGCGTGCCAGAAAAGGAACAGATCGAAGGGCTTGCCACACATCAGGCCTCCATGGCGATTTATCTAAGTGCCGGAATGCTGGAAGAACTGAGCAGGCGATTAATAAAAGGCGGATACCGGAAGGAAACACCGGCAGCCCTTGTCTATAAAGCTACCTGGCCGGAAGAGCAGGCTTATGTCTGCACGGTGGAAACGTTACCGGCTGTTGCAAAGGAGCATGGAATCTATAAGACGGCACTGGTGCTTGTCGGGGATGCAATCGCGCATCAGCATTACCGGAAGTCCAGACTCTATGCGCCGGATTTTTCGACGGAATTCCGGAAAGCAAAGGAAACACAAGAATGAAGGTAAGTATTATCAGCTTTACGCTAAAAGGAATCGAACTGTCCTTAAAAATTAAAAAGGCATTTTCAGGGGAGGCAGAGGAGGAACTTTGCCTTTATACGAAGTGTTCCCATGCGGAAAAGAGTTTGACAGAAAGAAAACTTACAGAAAAGAATCTTGCAGAAAAGGATCTTGTAGAAAGCGGACTCTCTTATGTGGAACAGCCACTTACGGAATGGACCGGTGAGCAGATGAAGGAGCATCGGAGCCTTCTTTTTATCGGAGCCTGTGGAATAGCGGTCCGGGCCATCGCCCCGTTTCTTACGGATAAATTGAACGATATGCCGGTGCTTGTAATGGATGAACAGGGACGCTTTGTGATTCCCATTCTGGCAGGGCATGTGGGAGGAGCCAACGAACTGGCGCTTTCCCTTGCAGAGCGCATGGGAAGTACCCCGGTCATTACAACAGCAACCGACTTGAATCATTGCTTTGCGGTCGACCTGTTTGCCAGACGGAATGCGTTACACATCGTGAATAAGGATGGCATTGCCAAAGTGTCTTCCCGCATTCTGGCAGGAGAAGAAGTGACGATGGCAGTGGAAGAAGGGCATTTGCAAGAAGGAGAAGCGGGGAGTCCGGGGAGAGGAAAGGTTCCGGGAGAAATCAATGTCCCGGAAGGAATCCGGCTTGTTTCTACAGAATCTCCTGTCGATATTTTAGTAGCCCCGGCTTTCTATGGAAAGGGGCGTCTTCTTACCCTGCGCCCGAAGGAGTATGTCATCGGAATCGGCTGCAAGAGGGGGAAGGCGGCAGAGCAGATCGATCAGTTTGTGCACAAAGTTCTTAAGGAAAGCGGCATTTCCATGGAGCAGGTGGCAGCTTTCGTCTCGATTGACCGGAAAAAGGACGAGGAGGGAATTCTCTGGATGAGCAGCCATTATGGCATTCCCTTTGTCACCTGTTCCGCGGAAGAACTACAGCAGGTGGAAGGAAATTTCCATGCATCGGAGTTCGTAAAAAGTCAGGTGGGTGTTGATAATGTCTGTGAACGCGCTGCCTTACGGTTTAGTGGTCCGGATGGAATACTCATCACGGGAAAGCAGGCAGAGGATGGAATTACCGTAGCAATCGCAAAACGAAGATGGAGCGTGTCTTTTGATGAAAAATAGAATTTATATCGTAGGAATGGGACCGGGAAAAGAAGAAATGATGACAGGAGAGGCCCTTAAGGCGCTGGAAGAAGCTGATGTCATTGTCGGCTATCCGGTTTATCTCAATCTGCTTGGTGAACGGTTCAGGGAAAAGGAGCTGCTGTCAACACCGATGCGGCAGGAGGAAGAACGCTGCCGGATGTGCTTTGAAAAGGCGTCTGAAGGAAAGCAGGTGGCATTGATCTGCAGTGGGGATGCCGGTGTCTATGGGCTCGCTTCCTTAATGTATGAGATTGGTAAAGGTTATGAGGACATGGAGCTTATTGTGGTACCGGGAATTACAGCAGCCTGCAGCGGGGCAGCGGTACTTGGAGCACCCCTGAACCACGATTTCTGTGTCATCAGTTTAAGTGACCTGTTGACGCCGTGGGATAAGATTGAAAAAAGGCTCCGGGCAGCGGCCATGGGAGATTTTGCCATTGCCATTTATAATCCGTCCAGTCATAAAAGGAAGGATTATCTGAAACGAGCCTGTGATATACTTCTGGAAATACTGGAAGAGGACCGCGCCTGCGGCTATGTGGAGAATATCGGCAGGGAAGGGACGAAAGCGGTTGTCTGTACGTTAAAGGAGCTGCGGGATACACAGGTGAACATGTTCACAACCGTGTTTATCGGAAATGCAGGATCGGAAATCATCGATGGAAAACTGGTTACGAAGCGGGGGTATCAGGTTGAAGAAAATATTAATTTTTGCAGGGACAACGGAGGGCAGAGCCTTATCTGAGGCTCTGGCAGATGCCGGAATCGCGCATACCATGTGCGTGGCAACGGAATATGGAGAAATCGTGTTAAAGGAACATCCTCTTGTGAGCGTCCACCGGGGCAGAATGAATCAGGAAGAAATCCGGCATTTTCTTGAAAAAGGAGACTTTCTTGCCGTGGTAGATGCGACCCACCCGTATGCCACGGTGGTGACGCAGAATATCAAGGCGGCGATGAAAGATCTGTCCATTCCTTATCTGCGGTTAAAAAGAGAGCGGGAGGAGGGCAGAATTGAAGGCGTCCGCTATTTTGAAGATCATGAAGCCTGTGCGGAAGCTTTGTGCCAGACTACAGGCAATATTCTTCTTACGACAGGCAGCAAGGATCTGTTCCGGTACTGTGCGCATGAAGAGTTGAAGGAACGTCTCTATGTCCGGGTGCTTCCGGGTATCGAGAGCATTCAGATTTGTATGGAGCAGGGGATTGCCGGAAAGCAGATTCTGGCGCTGCAGGGACCATTTACCGAGCAGATGAATGAAGCTATGCTGCGGCAATATGACATTCAGCATCTTGTAACGAAACAAAGCGGAAGAACAGGTGGCTTTCTGGAAAAGCTAAAGGCAGCAGAACGTATCAATATCCCGGTTTATGTGGTTGGAACGATGGCAGAGGAAGAGGGAGATTCCTTTGAAGAAGTGGTGACGAAGCTTGAAAACCTCAGCGGAAAACCGATCCGCAAGGAAATCTGTTTTGAAATTACGCTGGCAGGAGTCGGTATGGGGAATCCAAAGAGCCTTACCGGAGAAGTAAAGGAAGCAATTGAACATGCGGATGTTCTGCTTGGTGCAGAGCGTATGATTGAGCCATACGAACCCCGGATCGAGAAAAAGCCGTATTATATGGCAAAGCAGATTCTGCCGTATCTGAAGGAGCTTTCGAAGAAGGAGTATGACCGGAATCCATGCCGGGTGGTGATTCTTTTCTCCGGGGATACAGGATTTTACAGTGGCTGCAAAGCCATGTATGAGGCACTGACCGCAGAAATAAGAGCAGGGGGTCTGCAGGGAACTGTTATGATCCGGCCCGGAATTTCTTCGATTGCCTGTCTGGCGTCCTGCATCGGAGAGCATTATGAGGATGCACTGCTTGTCAGCATGCATGGAAAAGAGGTGCCGGATCTCGCAGAGAAAATCCGGACGAACGCGAAGGTGTTTCTATTAATGTCCGGGGCTTCAGATCTGCGGGCATTAGGAGAGCTGCTGATCCTGGAAGGACTTACGGATTGTGTTGTGACGGCCGGGTATCAGTTGTCCTATCCGGAGCAGGAGATCCTTACATTGACGCCACAGGAGTGCTTGGGCAGTCACAAGGAGGGACTGTACACCTGTTTTATTTTAAATCCGGCTCCCAATAAGACGATCTTGACGCCTTACCGGGAGGATGCGGCATTTATACGGGATAAGGTTCCAATGACCAAGGCAGAAATCCGTGAAATCAGCATTTGCAAGCTGCACCTGTCCGAAGGAGCAGTGGTGTATGATGTAGGAAGCGGAACCGGTTCTGTAGCGGTGGAAATGGCTGGGCTTTCGGGCTCGATTGCGGTTTATGCCATCGAGCAGAAGGAAGAAGCCGTGTTCCTCATTGAACAGAATAAGGAGAAGTTCGGACTTCCCAATCTTCATGTGGTGAAAGGAAAGGCTCCGGAAGCCTTAGAGACTCTCCCTGTTCCAACCCATGCGTTTATCGGAGGAAGCAGCGGGCAGCTTAGAGAAATTCTGGATTGCCTTTATAAAAAGAATCCACAGATGCGGGTGGTGTTAAATGCCATCAGCTTAGAGACTATTTCAGAGCTGAAGGAGCTCCTGACACAGTTCCGGGTAACAGAGGAAGAGGTCGTGCAGGTGCAGGTGAACCGCATGAAACCGGTTGGCTCCTATCATCTGATGCAGGCAGAAAATCCGGTGTGGATCTGTTCATTTCGATTTCAAGAGTGAAATTCTGAATCATTATGCATATGATGGAGCTTTATGTTTCGAGTAATTATTCAGAAAAGAAGGAGAAGTGTATGAAACTTGACCGAGTGATGATCGCAGCCCCCAAAAGCGGAAGCGGCAAGACAACCATTACCTGTGCGCTGTTACAGAGCCTTAAGGAACAGGGAATTCCGGTTGTTTCTTATAAGTGCGGGCCGGACTATATTGATCCGATGTTTCATAAGGAGGTGCTGGGAGTACCTTCTAAGAATCTTGATACCTTTTTTACCGGGGAGGAAGAGACACGCGTCTTATTAAAGGCGGACAGAACGGAAGGAGAGCTTGCGGTTCTCGAAGGCGTGATGGGATTGTATGACGGACTTGGTGGTATCCGGGAAGAGGGCTCGTCCTATCATCTTGCCAAGGTGACCGGGACACCGATTGTACTTGTGGTGGATGCGAAAGGAATGGGAAAGTCTGTCCTTGCGCTGATTGCCGGATTCCTGCAATATGATACGGAGAAGCTGATCCGCGGCGTGATTCTAAACCGGATGTCGGGGGCATACTTCCAGACGATCAAGCCACTGATCGAAAAGGAGCTTCCGGTTGCGGTTGTGGGTTATGTCCCGGATCAGAAGCATCTGGAATTGAAAAGCAGACATCTTGGACTGGTGCTTCCTAAGGAGCAGGAAGAGGTACAGCAGCAGATCCGGGATTTTGCAGCAGAATTACAGAAGACGGTTTCCATAGAGAAAATCAGGGAGATTGCGGCAGAGGCGGTGGAACTGCCGGAGATGTCGAAGGGAGATTCAGACCTTAGATATCATTTGGAAGGTTTCACAGAAGAAAAGCATGTCTATATGGAGGCAGTGACAGACTCAATCATCGAATCAAGCGATGGGGGCAGAATGGAAGCAGGAGAATTGACAGACAATAACACAGACACCGACGCTCCAATAATCGCTGTCGCAAGGGATGAAGCCTTCTGCTTTTATTATGAGGATAACCTGCGGCTGTTAGAGGAACATGGGGCAAGGCTTCGTTACTTTTCACCACTTCACGATTCCTGGCTGCCGGAAGGCTGTGATGGCATCCTGCTTGGAGGAGGCTATCCGGAGCTTCATTTAAAAGAGCTGGAGCAGAACTTATCGATGAAAAATGAGATCCGGGCTGCCATGGAACAGGGCATTCCCTGCGTGGCAGAGTGCGGCGGATTCATGTATCTGCATGAAGCGATCGAAGATCAGGAAGGACAGCAATACCGGATGGCGGGTGTTCTCCCCGGTATTTGCACAAATGAAGGAAAACTGGTAAGATTTGGGTATATCGAGCTGCAGGAAAAGAAGCCTGCGTTTTTGCCGGAAGGTACGGAGATCCGCGGGCATGAGTTTCATTATTATGACAGTTCCGATAACGGAGAGGACTGTGTGGCAGTGAAACCGGTGACCGGAAGGAGTTATCCCTGTGTCATTGAAACACAGAACCGGTTTCTTGGGTTTCCCCATCTGTATTATCCGTCTAATCCCGGTTTCGCCGAGAACTTTGTAAAAAAGGCACGGGACTTTCGGAACAGAAATCAAAACAGAAATCAATACAGGAATCGGGACAGGAAGAGGTAACGTTATGGAGAATTCCTATTGCTTTTTTGAAAATAAAGACTGCAAATACTTTCCTTGCCATAAGGGGTTAACGGACTTTAACTGTCTGTTCTGTTACTGTCCGATGTACCAGTTGCCGGCTTGTCCCGGGAACCCTTCCTATATGGAGAAGAACGGGAAAACCATCAAGGTATGCACGAACTGTACCTTCCCCCATCAGCCGGAAAACTATGATAAAGTGATTGCGGTATTGAAGCATCAGCTATGATTTAAGAAAAAACAGAGGATAATGAATCGGAAAGACTTTAAGGAGCAAGCAGATATATGACCCTTCAACAGTTGCATTATGCCATTACGATTGCAGAGGCAGGATCCTTAAACAAGGCCGCCGAAGCGCTTTATATTTCCCAGCCATCGCTCACAAGTGCCATGCAGGAGTTGGAAAAGGAACTGGGAATTTCCATCTTTGTAAGAAGCGGGCGGGGTGTTTCCCTGACGCAGGACGGATCGGAATTTCTTCTCTATGCAAGAGAGGTGTATGGGCAGTATGAAACGCTGCTTGATAAATATGGGAAGAGCGGAAAGCGGAAGAAGAAATTCGGGGTTTCCACACAGCATTATTCCTTTGCAGTCAAAGCATTTGTGGAACTGGTGCAGCAGTTTGATACACTGAAATACGAATTTGCGATCCGGGAAACCATGACCAAGGATGTGATCCTGGATGTGACGAATATGCGCAGCGAGATCGGAATTCTTTACTTTAACGATTTTAACCGGGCGGTACTGACGAAGATTCTTAAGAGCAACAATCTGGAATTTCACCACCTGATTGACTGTAAGGCTTATGTGTATCTCTGGTCGGGACATCCACTGGCAAAAAAGAAATCCATCCGGTTCGAAGAACTGAAGGATTATCCGTGTCTGTCCTTTGAGCAGGGCGAGTCAAGCTCCTTTTATTATGCGGAGGAGATCTTAAGCACCAAGGAATATACACGGACGATCAAAGCCAATGACCGGGCAACGATGCTCAATCTGATGATCGGATTAAACGGTTACACGCTTTGCTCCGGCATCATCTGTGAGGAGTTGAATGGCGATGATTATCTGGCGATTCCCTTTGAGGAGGATTCGGTCGAAGAGAACAGCGGTATGGAAATCGGTTATATTACGAGGCAGAATACCATACTAAGTTCCATTGGAAAATTGTATATTGATGAGATACGGAAGTATCTTGGAGGTAACGAGTTATAGATTCCGTCTATAACTCGTTATATTTTACCCGTATTAGCGCGGAGAAAGAAGATATGATAGTCTTAGTGACGTGAAAGAGAGGTAATGAGATGATTCGGTTAGAGAACGTCAGTAAGACTTTTACAGATTCCAATAAAGAAGTTCATGCAGTGAATAACGTAAGCCTTACCATCAACGATGGAGATATCTTTGGTATTATCGGATTTTCGGGAGCAGGAAAATCGACACTGGTCCGATGTATCAATCTTCTGGAAAGACCGACGGAAGGAAAGGTTTTCGTAGACGATGCAGAGATTACGGCACTGTCAGGAAAAGAACTCCGCAAGGCACGTAAGAAGATCGGCATGATCTTCCAGCATTTTAATCTGATGCCATCCCGGACCATCTTCGGAAATGTTGCTTATCCCCTGCGTGGCAGCGGGCTTTCCAAAGAAGAGATCAAGGAAAAGGTGCATCACCTGCTTGAGCTTGTTGGAATTTCCGAAAAGGAAAATGCTTTTCCAAGCCAGTTGTCCGGAGGACAGAAGCAGAGAGTGGCGATCGCAAGAGCACTTGCCAATGACCCGAGCATTCTTCTTTGTGATGAGGCAACCTCGGCGCTTGATCCGCAGACGACCAAATCCATTTTAAAGCTGTTGCAGCAGCTTAACCAGACACTTGGCATTACCGTCGTGGTTATTACCCATGAGATGGCGGTGGTGAAAGAGATCTGTAACCGGGTAGCAGTCATGGATCATGGGGATGTGGTTGAGGAAGGAGAGGTCTTCCATGTGTTTGCTTCCCCGAAGGAGCCTTTAACCAGAAGCTTTATTAAAACGACATCGAATCTTCAGAAGATAGAAGAACTGATTGCAGCCGATTCACCGGTTGTCGCAACGAAGCAGGGAGAGCTGATTGTCCGGCTTTCTTATGTAGAGAAAAATACATCTGAGCCACTGATTTCAACGGTGACGCAGAAGTTTGGAATTATCTTAAATATTGTATTTGCTGATGTGGAAATCGTGCAGAATGCACCGATTGGAGGAACCGTAGCCATTGTAAGCGGAGAAAGCAGCAAAATAGACGAAGCATTGCAATATCTGAGAGATAAAAATGTAGGAGTGGAGGTGATTAAGGATGACCGAGTTCTTCAATAGAATCATACCAAATGTGATGGATAAGCTGCCGGATTTCCTGGAAGCCATCCGTGATACGCTGATCATGGTAGGCTGGTCCGGAATCATCGCCTTTGTGCTGGGACTGTTCCTTGGCATTGTCATTACGGTAACAAAACCGGGTGGAATTCTTGAAAACAAAGTGCTGTATCAGATTTTGGATAAACTGATTAACTTCTTCCGGTCGATTCCCTTTATCATTTTATTAACCTGGGTGATCCCGATTTCAAGAGCCATCATGGGAACCGCAATCAATGTGGAGGGCGCGATTGTTCCGCTGATCATGGGAACCGTACCGTTCTTTTCCAGACAGGTGGAAAGTGCACTGGCAGAAACCGATCATGGATTAATCGAAGCAGCTCTTTCCATGGGATCCGGACCACTTGAAATTATCTTCCGTGTTTACTTACGGGAGAGCGTGTCTGCCATCGCAAGAGGAACCACGATTACCGCAATCAGTCTGGTGGGTTTAACCGCCATGGCAGGTGCCGTCGGATCCGGCGGACTTGGAGATTTCGCAATCCGGTACGGACATGACCGGAATATGACCGATGTAACCTGGGTAACGGTTATTACCGTATTTATCTTAGTCAGTATCATTCAACTTCTTGGCAATCTGGTTGTCAAAAAGAGCAGACATTAGGAGGCGTGAATCATGGAAATACATACCAGAAAAATCGCAATTATCGGAGCGGGACATGTGGGATCCCATGCAGGGTATGCACTGCTTTCCCAGGGACTTGCAGAGGAAATCGTCTATATTGATATTGATGAAAAGAAAGCCGGGGCACAGGCTCTTGACCTGTATGATTCCACGGTGTATCTGCCAAAGAGAGCACTGGTTTACGCAGGAGATTACAGCGACATCAAGGATGCACAGCTTCTGATTGTGGCAGCAGGACCGCTGCCGGATATGAGTAAGGGACAGACGCGGATGGATACCCTGCGTCAGACCATAGAAATCGTGAAGGACATTGCGGAGAACATCCGAATGTCGGGTTACACCGGCATTATTGTGAATATTTCCAATCCGGCAGATGTGGTAACCCATTATTTGCAGCAGGTACTTGACTGGCCGGCGAATCAGATTTTTTCGACCAGCACAACCCTTGATTCTGCGAGACTTCGCAGGGCGCTTGCAGACAAGACCGGAATTGACCAGAAATCCATTTATGCATATGCATTGGGTGAGCATGGAGAGAGCCAGATGGTTCCCTGGTCTACGGTAAGCATCGCAGGAAAGCCGCTTTTTGAACTGATGAAGGAAGAACCGGAAACCTTCGGCAGCTTGGATTTAAAGGAAATTGCCGATGCGGGAAAAGCCGGTGGATGGATCATTCTCGGCGGGAAGGGTTCTACGGAATTCGGAATTGGAGCAACGATAGCAGAAGTAACACGGGCCATTTTCGGAGATGAGAACCGGGTATTACCGGTGTCCGTCCTTTTAAATGGTGAATATGGACAGACGGATGTCTATGCAAGTGTTCCTGCCGTATTAAACCGGAACGGCATTGCAAGGATTGTTGAACTTTCCTTGAATGAAGAAGAAAAGGAACAGTTCGCTGCATCCTGTAAGACCATGAGAGAAAATTATGAATTATCACTTACCTTATGAGAGATTTAAGAGATGAAAAACCAGATGTAAAAGGCGCAAAAAGCAATCCGTAGGTATCAAAGTCGGGGGCTTTTGACCCCGATATCATATAATATAACTATTCAGAGGAGATCATTATGAAATTAAAGAGAATTTTAGCAACTATTTTAACCCTTTCAACCGCAGTACTTGCCTTTACCGGATGCGGGTCCGCAAAGACGGAAAGCAGTGTAGAGGAAACCACAGTAAAGATCGGCGTTGTCGGAAGTATTTATGAAGACTTATGGAAGCCGGCGCAGGATGCCTTAAAGGAAGAAGGAATCAATCTGGAAATCGTACAGTTTTCCGATTATGTAACTCCGAACAATGCCTTAAACAGCGGAGAAATTGATTTGAATTCGTTCCAGCATCACATTTACCTCAATACAGAACTGGAGCAGTATGGATATGCTATTGAACCGGTCGGATACACCTTCATTATTCCGCTGAACCTGTATTCCCACAAGGTATCGGATGTTTCCGAGATTAAAGACGGTGATGTGATTGCGATTCCCGATGATGTAACCAACGGCGGACGTGCGCTCAAGGTACTGGCAGCAGCGGGGCTTATTACCTTAAAGAGCGATGCAGGCTTTAACCCGACGGTAGATGACATCGAAAGCTACAAAGTCAACTTCGAGATTAAGGAACTGAAAGCAAACACCATTCCTTCCGTGCTGGATGATGTGACGGCAGCGATTGTGAACGGAAACTATGCGCTTGATTTTGGTCTTAAGACGGAAGAAGCTATTTACAAAGACAGTGTGTTAGATGAAGAAGCTTACTGGAACCTCATTGCAGCACGTACCGCAGATCTTCAGGATCAAACCAAACTGGATGCCTATAGAAAGGTTGTAAAGGCTTTCCAGTCCGAAGCAACCGAAAAGGTATTCAATGAAACCTTCGGCGGATACTTCATCAAGGTAGGCTGGGATCAGGATCTTTTAGCAGATAAATAGACAGGATGCATATGCATGGCAACAGAAGGCAATTTTGCATGGTTCTGAATAATTATAAAAAGGAAAGAACATAAAATGAAGAATTTATCAGGACGGACAGCACATTTTACCGATTCCGTGATACGACGGATGACCAGAATTTCAAACCAGTATGGGGCGGTGAATCTATCCCAGGGCTTTCCAGACTTTGAGCCGCCCAAGGAGATCCTTGACCGGCTTGCAGAAGTTTCACATGAGGATTACCATCAGTATTCCATTACCTGGGGGGCTCAGAACTTCCGGGAAGCGCTTGCAGACAAGCAGTCAAAGCTGATGGGAAGAACCATTGATCCCAACGGAGAGATTGTTGTTACCTGTGGAAGTACGGAAGCGATGATGGCCGCCATGATGACAGTAGCCGATCCGGGAGATAAGGTCATTATCTTTTCACCTTTTTACGAAAATTATGGAGCAGATACGATTCTGTCGGGGGCACAGCCGATTTATGTTCCGCTTTATCCGCCGGAATTTCATTTTAATCCGGAAGAGCTGGAAGCAGCCTTTCAGCAGAATCCGAAGGCACTGATTTTGTGTAATCCATCCAATCCCTGCGGTAAGGTTTTTACTTATGAGGAATTGAAGCTGATCGCTGACCTTTCGCAGAAGTATGATACCTATGTGATTACCGATGAGGTATATGAGCATATTGTGTACGAGCCCAATAAGCATGTTTACTTTGCATCCCTGCCGGGTATGTGGGAGAGAACCATTTCCTGCAGCTCCCTTTCGAAGACCTATTCCATCACCGGTTGGCGGCTTGGATATATTATTGCACCTCCACACATCATTGATGTAGCCAAAAAGGTGCATGATTTCCTTACGGTAGGAGCTGCGGCACCCCTGCAGGAGGCGGCAGTTACGGGACTGCAGTTCCCGGACAGCTACTATCAGGAGCTGCAGCAGAAGTATACGGCGAAGCGGGATCTGTTTTTAAAGGGACTTAATGACATTGGAATTGCACATACCGTTCCCCAGGGGGCATATTATATTCTGCTTGACATTTCTGAGTTTGGCTATGAATCCGATCAGGTATTCTGTGAGGATCTGGCAAGACTTGTCGGTGTCGGGGCAGTACCGGGATCGAGCTTTTTCAGGGAACCGGTCAATCACCTCATCCGCCTGCACTTTGCAAAGAAGGATGAGACGCTTTATGAGGCCCTGAACCGCCTTGCTGATATCCGGAAGAAGATGCCATATCAAAAATAAATGAATCATTTCAGATGATTCTTTCGTATGAATCGAATCAGATATAAGGCTTGTTACACGGATAGACACCTATGACTTATATAGTTATGGGTGTTCTTTTTTGTTGCCATGCGTATGAGAAAGTGATCCGCCGGGTTATTTAATGAATCCATGCTGAAACAGGAATCGTCAATGCAGTAGAAAAGGGATTGCAGATATAATATGAAGAGGTATATACTGAGAAGAGATTAAAGCACACAGGGGACAAAAGCAGCCTTGTATGGCAATGCTCCAAGGCATATGAAATAACGGAGGAAACAGAAAATGATGAAGAAAGCATTCAAATTTGAAGTCAGGGATGAAAAGAAAATCCGTGTTATTGTGGATACGGATGCTGCATGTGAGGCAGATGACCCTTTTGCCATTGCGCATGCATTACTGAGTCCGAAACTGATTGTGGAAGGGATCACGGCAGAGCACTTTGCTAAAACGGATTCCGTACAAAGAAGCTTTGAAGAAATCCGGACAATTACAGAGGCAATGGGAATGAACGTTCCGATCTTCCTGGGGGAGGAAGGAGCACTGGATGAACAGGCTTCCGGAAATTCCCAAGCGGTAGAATTTATCATTGAGCAGGCACTGAAAGAAGAAAATCACCCACTCTATATTCTTGCAATGGGCGCAATTACGAATGTGGCAGCTGCGTTCCGTAAATGTCCGGAAATCATAAAAAGGGTTACAGTTGTCTGGATTGGAACGCATGGAACCCGTTATGGAATAGTTCCCTTCCGGGAATTTAATGCAGGAAATGATGTGAAGGCAGCAAATGAAGTTCTGCAGAGTGGCGCCCGGATCTGGTTGATTCCATCTTATGTTTATACAACAATGCATATCGGACTTGCAGAGATCCAGAACCGGATTTATCCGTATGGGGAGATAGGGAGACATCTTTTTGAAAACATGGTTTCCTATAATATGACGGATGAGGCTGCATGGACACAGGGAGAAAGCTGGTCGCTTGGAGATTCTCCATCAGTAGCGGTAACGCTGAATCCGGAGTGTGGACATTATGCAGAGACAAAGGCACCATGGGTAGGGGAGGATACTTCCAGTGTACCCAGAGAGGACAGCCCGCTGATCCGGGTTTACTTAGATGTGGATTCCCGTTATGTGCTGGAGGATTTCATAAACAAACTTCAATTACAATATTCATAAATGCAATATTCATAAAAAAGAAGAGGCAGGAACAGATGTTGAAAAAGAACACTTGTTCCTGTCTTTGTTATTATGGTATACTACTCGCTGAAGATGAGAAAATAAAAACAGGGAGGTTTTAAATGGAAGACAAAATTTATATTGCAATTGATCTGAAATCCTTTTATGCCTCCGTGGAATGTAAGGAGCGGGGACTTGATCCGCTTACGACGAATCTTGTGGTGGCAGACCCCGGAAGGACGGAGAAGACAATCTGCCTTGCAGTATCGCCCTCGCTTAAACGTTATGGCATCCCGGGAAGGGCGCGGTTATTTGAAGTGGTCCAACGCATCCGGGAAGTAAACCTGGAACGGAAAAGGCATGCGCCCGGCGGGAACTTTCATGGGGCATCTTCGAATGCCGAAGAGCTTGCGGCAGATCCGGGACTTGAGGTGTCTTATATTACGGCAGTTCCCAGAATGTCATATTATATGAAATACAGCACGCAGATTTATGATATTTATCTGAAATACGTGGCACCGGAGGATATGCACGTTTATTCTGTGGATGAGGTATTTATTGATGCAACCACATACCTCAACACTTATGGGATCAGTGCTTATGAGCTGGCTCTGCGGATGATTCAGGATGTGATGAAGGAAACAGGTATCGTTGCAACGGCAGGAATCGGGACAAACCTGTACCTGTGCAAGGTCGCAATGGATATTGTGGCAAAGAAGATTCCGGCAGATAAGGACGGTGTCCGGATTGCACAGCTTGATGAGCGCTCTTACAGGGAGCAGCTATGGAATCATGTGCCACTTACGGATTTCTGGCGGGTGGGACCGGGATATGAGAGGAAGCTCAATGAAAATGGACTGTATACCATGGGCGATGTGGCACGGTGTTCGGTTGGAAAGCCAAATGAATATTATAAGGAAGATCTGCTGTACCGGTTATTCGGAATTAATGCAGAGCTGCTGATTGATCATGCATGGGGGTGGGAGCCGACCACGATTGCGCAGATTAAAGCATATAAGCCGGAGAAAAACAGCGTGGGCTCCGGGCAGGTGCTGCAATGTGCCTATACCGCAGAAAAGGCGAAGCTCATCGTGAAGGAAATGACAGATCTTCTGGTGCTCGATCTGGTGGATAAGGGGCTTGTGACCGACCAGATGGTGCTTACTATCGGTTATGACATTGATAATCTGACCGATCCCGCCATCAGGAAAAAGTTCCATGGAGAGGTCACGACCGACCGTTATGGAAGAAAGGTGCCCAAACATGCGCATGGGACAGCGAATCTGCCGGAGTATACGTCTTCGACCAGAATGATTATGAAAGCGGTAGAAGACCTGTATGACCGGATTATCAACCAGGATCTGCTGGTGCGCAGAATCTATGTTGTGGCATCGAGGGTCATTCCGGAGGGAGAAGCGAAGGAAAAGGAGGTCTTCGAGCAGATGGATCTCTTTACCGATTATGAGGCGCTTAAGAAAGAAAAGGAGCAGGAACAGACCGAACTTCAAAAGGAGAAACGGATCCAGCATGCGATTTTGGATCTGCAGAAGAAATTCGGTAAGAATGCCGTTCTGAAGGGAATGAATCTCGAAGAGGGAGCCATGACCAGAGAGAGGAATAAGCAGATCGGAGGTCATAAGGCATGAGTGAATATTATGAGGATAAACACCGGTATGATGATCTCCTTGACCTGCCGCATCATCAGTCAGCAGAACGGAGGTCTATGTCCCTCCATGACCGGGCAGCACAGTTTTCACCGTTTGCGGCACTTACCGGTTACGATGCAGCAATTGAAGAAACGCAGAGACTTACCGATGAAGAAATCACCCTGGATGAGACTGCGGTTGCAAAGATCAATGAGCAGCTTTCCGAAATTGCGCTTCATTTGTCCGAAAAATGGCAAGTAACCATTACCTATTTTCAGCCCGATGCAAGGAAAAGCGGAGGTGCTTATCTTACCGATACGGGTACCGTAAAGAAAATCGATGAAGTGGAGCATATGGTCCGGATGGACAGTGGAATTGAAATTTCCATGGAACGAATTGTTTCCATATATTATGATAATAAGTAATAGGATAAAATGATTCAGCAAACCGGACAGAAAAGAATGAGTTATAGATTTAATCTATAGCCCGCAATAAGTGATAGAGATTATACAGAGCTGAATTGTTATGCTACAGTTAAACCAGATCAGGCGCCAGTATGCGTTTTCAAAACAGGGGCGCCGGGAGGAAGTATACATGGGAAGAGGACTGAACACACGATGTCTCCATCTGGAGGAGACCGAAGGAAAATTAGAACATTACGGGGCAATCAGTTACCCTATTTATCAGACGGCAACCTATGAGCATCCGCAGGTAGGACAGAGCACCGGATTTGATTACAGCAGATTACAGAACCCAACGCGGGAGCATCTGGAAAAGCTGGTGGCAAGTCTTGAAGGCGGCATTGATGCCTTTGCACTTTCTACCGGAATGGCAGCGATTACCTTGCTGATGGAGCTGTTCAAGCCGGGCGATCATCTGATTGTCGAAGCCGATTTATACGGTGGTAGCATCCGGTTATTTGACCACGTAAATAAAAAGAACAACTATGAATTTACTCATTTAAATTGTGCGGAAGACGATATCGAAGGAGCCATTCGGGAAAATACGAAAGCAATTTATGTTGAGACACCCACTAACCCGATGATGAATGTTTCGGATATTGCTGCCATTGCAGAGATTGCAAAGCGGCATGGTCTGTTACTCATTGTGGATAATACTTTTTTATCCCCCTACTTCCAGAATCCGTTAAAGCTGGGAGCAGATGTGGTGGTACATAGCGGAACAAAGTTCCTAGGCGGACACAACGATACACTGGCAGGTTTTCTGGTAACCAATAATGAAGAGGTGAGGGATAAACTGCGGTTCTTAATCAAAACAACGGGTGCAGGGCTGGCTCCCTTTGACTGCTGGCTGATTCAGCGTGGGATCAAAACACTTGGAATCCGTATGGAACGGTCACAGGAAAATGCCATCAGAATCGCAGAATGGTTGAAGACACAGAGCATCGTACGGAAGGTTTATTATCCGGGGCTTCCGGAGCATCCGGGATATGAAATTATGAAGAAGCAGGCAAGAGGCTTTGGTTCCATGATTACGTTCCAGGTGGATTCAAAGGAACATGCCTTACAGATTCTGAAACAGGTCCGGATGATTAAATTTGCGGAGAGCCTTGGCGGGGTAGAGACCTTAATTACCTATCCGACCACGCAGACACATGCCGATGTGCCGGAAGAGGTGCGATTAAAGAACGGAATTACACCCTGTACCCTCCGATTGTCTACCGGAATCGAGGATATTGAGGATCTGCTCGGGGAACTGTCTGAGGTATTTGCATCCTTACGATAGGATTGGAGATTGTGATCACGAGCTGTATGAATAACAGCATTTACGGAAAGGATGAATTTACATGCCGGAGAGAAATTTGAATTTTGATGAGATCATTAATCGGAAAGGAACCGATTGCTTAAAATATGACTTTGCAGTAAGGAGAGGAATGCCGGAGGATGTGCTGCCGTTATGGGTAGCCGATATGGATTTTAAGACCACCTCTTATGTGGAGGATGCCGTGATGGAACGGACGAAGCATGGCATTTTCGGTTACACGGAGTCTAAAGAGGAATATTTTCAGGCAGTGGCCGGATGGATGAGAAGACACCACAATTGGGAGATCCGTCCAGAATGGCTGATCAAAACGCCGGGAGTGGTCTTTGCACTTGCCATGGCGGTAAAAGCTTTTACGGAAAAAGGAGACAGTGTCCTGATCCAGCAGCCTGTATATTATCCGTTTTCTGAGGTGATCCGGGACAACGGAAGAGTCGTTGTAAGCAACGATCTGTACTTAGGAGAGGACAACCGGTATCATATTGATCTTGCAGATTTTGAAAAGAAAATTGTCGGGCACCATGTGAAGCTGTTCCTTCTGTGCAGTCCGCATAACCCGACTGGCCGGGTATTTACAAAGGAAGAACTGACCGCAATGGGAGATCTGTGCGTGAAGCATGGGGTGAAGGTGGTAAGTGATGAAATCCATAATGACTTTGTATTCCGGGGAGAGCACACGGTGTTTGCCACGGTGAAGAAGGAATATGAGCAGATTTCCGTGATCTGTACCTCACCGAGCAAGACGTTCAATCTTGCAAGTATGCTGATTTCCAATATCTTCATTCCGGACAGGGAGCTTCGAAAGCGTTTTCGGCATGAAGTGGATGCGGCAGGAATCAGCCAGTTAAGCGCACTGGGACTGGTAGCAGCCAAAGCGGCCTATGAGCAGGGCGATGAATGGTATGAACAGATGATGTCTTACGTTGGAGAGAATATCAGCTATGTGAAAGAATATGTGAAAGAAAACCTTCCCGGAGTAACGGTGATTGACGGAGAGGGCACGTATTTAATGTGGCTGGATTTCCGGGGAACAGGGCTTAATCCGGAGGAGCTGGACCGCAGGATCATTTACGAAGCGAAGCTGTGGCTTGACAGTGGGAAGATCTTTGGCAGTACGGGTGCAGGTTTCCAACGAATCAACGTGGCAGCCCCAAAAGCGATCCTCACGGAGTGTCTGGAACGGATCCGGAAGGTTTTATAAAAGACCGGCTAAAAGAGTAGAAGGAGAATGCGGGTTGGAGAATTGGGAACAGGAAGAATGGCAGAGATACATGGAGGAGCAGGGGATCCGGAAGGAAATACAGAGTAAGACGGATGCATTCCGGACCGAACTGCAGGACTTTTATCAGGGAGACCGTGAGGCCGGGGAAAGGCTCATGGAACGGACAACACAGCCGTACTGGCAAAGCCTGCAGCTCATAAGGAAGAGGCTGCAGCAAAGAAAGCTGACCTAAAGCTGCGGTTACTGATTGATGACGGACGAAGAATCCGGAACCGGTATGAGAAGGTACGGTTGAAGCTTTATGGGAGACCGGAAGTAGTACGGGGAGCAAAACAGACCCTGCGCGAATATAAGTGTCCCAACTGCGGAGGCAGTGTGGATCTTTTAAATGGTGCGGTATGCCCGTTTTGTAATACCACTGTGGATTACCGCAACTTTGGCTGGAAGATTGATTCCTATACAGTGGCAGAAAAGCCGAGGGATCCGTTCCGGAGGATTCTTCTTGCAGCGCTTCTTTCTTATGTGCTGGTCTTGGCTGGTGGATTTTTCCTTTATTTTTACTCCGAAGATGGAAAGGAGCTGACCGGTACAATCCGTCAGATGAATGTAGCAAGCCAGATCATCCATTCGCTGTATGTGGATCTGATTTATCCGGATGAGGTAGTTACCGGATGCGAGGTGCTTGAGCGTGTAGAGAAGGATTACTACAGTTACCGGGTATATTCCTGTGAAAATAAGGAAATGCTGCAGCAGTACAAGGAAGCTTTGCTGGAAAAGGGCTTCCGTGAGCGTCAGGATTATCCAGGAGGATTTTCGGTACATCAATGGGAGTTCTTTAGCTATGAAGAGGAGGAGGGCCTGTTGTTTCTGGTAGTGTGTGCCGAAGAGGTGCCGGAGGGACTTGCCGTAACCGTGTCAGTGCTTGATGAGAATGGAGAGCCTTTACAGCAGTAAAATCTTATTGACACAGAAGATTACAACCTTGATATTTTTCAAAAATCGCGGTACACCAACATAGAAGTTCGGACGGTTTCGTCCCAAGTACGAGATGAAATGCATGGTTAAACGAGATTCCTATATGAACCGGCTGATCCACAGTATGTGGAACGGTGAGATAAAAGTAATCACAAGTTCTTAGAAAGATGTTTACAATTAGTTGCTAAAAGATGAAGTATGATATAAAATGGAGTTTGTTGCGACTAACAAAGATGCAGGGAGGAAAAGATAGTGAATACCTATGTTGTTTTTGGAGTACTTGGAATCATCAGTAATTTTGTGGCCGCGCTGGCCGATGTGCCGCTCATCAGACCGGGCAAGGCGGGTGCAAATGACAGGGTATCCCTGGATGGAATCAATTCCTGGTGGGCAGATGTACCGGCAAAAAGATTTAAAGTATCCTTCTGGCTTTCCTTTTCGGGGCAGCCGGGGGCTTATATTACCCTGTGGCTGCTGGCCGATCTGATTGCAAAAGAAAGTGCACCGTTGGGGATCGCATTGAGAATCAATACATTTATTGGATGCTACACCGGTCTTCTGTGTCATCTGTATTTCTGCATGAAGCCATTGCTGTATCAGAAACTGTGTAAAAAGGTATCCGATGACGAAAGTGCTGAAATTATGAAAGCCATTGATCCGGTTACCAGGGTGCCAATGTTGATCGGAGGTCTGGCTCTTTGGCTTGGTGGAACCATTCTTGTGGCAATCGCGATTATCACAGGAGCACTTGCAGTTTCAAAGTGGTGCCTGCTTCTGAATCCGATTGTAGCTTTAATTATTGTAATGATACTGAAAAAGTGCAGAGTCCGGGTGATCGGGGGACTGGGAACAGGATATATGCTGATGTCCCTTCTGCTCATTATTGCAGGGATATAGTCGCAACATTATTTTACTGAAACGATCACCCCTAAATAATTCATGAAAAATACATGATTTAAACCTGAAAAAGCCGGAAAGGAATGAAACCGTATGGAGCTTCGACATATCCGATATTTTAAAGCCGTTGCAGAAGAAAAGAATTTCACAAGAGCTGCTGAGAAGCTGGCGATTGCACAACCGCCGCTCAGCCGTCAGATTCAGGATCTGGAGGCTGAGCTTGGGACATCTTTATTTGTGCGGACGCCGCATAAGGTTACCTTAACAGAAGAAGGAGAGCTGTTCTTACAGTATGCGACACAGATTCTGGATCTCGTTAACCGTTCGGAAGAGGAAGTGAAGGAGCGGAAAGAAGGACTTCAGGGAACTCTTTATATTGCATCGGTAGAAGGGTGCGGGCCGCGTCTTTTTGCAGAATGGATTGCGGCGTTTCAGAAAAAGCATCCTCATGTGCAGTATAATCTGTGGAATGGAAATACGGATGATGTGAATAACCGGGTAACGAAGGGGCTGTGTGAACTTGCCATGATTACAGCGCCATATAATACGGAAGAGTTTCATGTATATCCGGTTTATGAAGAGCCGTGGGTGGCGATGATTCCGAAGGGACATCCTTTATATGTAGAAGGAACGAAGCCGGTGCGTCCGGAAGAACTTCTTCCTTATGATCTGCTGATTCCTTCCAGAGAATCCAGAAAAGGGGAAATCGACAAGTGGTTCGATGCATCCGGTCAGACGCCGGTGATCCGCGGACGTATCGCACATATGATGAATGCATATGAACTAAGCCTTCATGGAGTTGGAATTTCCATTTATCCGGAATCCATTTCAGCACTGATCCGTGAACAGGATGTCTGTGTGCGGAGAGTGGAGCATCCGGAGGCTTATGCTTCATATGCACTCATATGGAAGAAAAATCATACGCTTTCGCACGTGGCGGAAGAGTTTATTTCCTTTATTCAATCACTTGGGCAATATGCTTCTTGATAGCATCAAAGCTTTCCTGACTGATGACATGTTCCATCTGGCAGGCATCCTCTGCAGCAACGGCAGGGTCCACACCAAGAGCGGTGAGCCACTTCGTCAGACACTGATGACGGTCGTAGATCATCTCGGCGATCTGACGGCCGGATGGAGTCAGGGTGATGAAGCCTTCTTTGGACATTTCAATATGGTTACGTTCACGTAAGTTCTTCATGGCAACACTGATACTGGATTTCTTGTAACCTAATTCCTCAACAATATCAATGGACCGTACTACGGGCTTCTGTTTACTTAAGACTAATATCGTTTCCAGATAATCTTCTGATGATTGGTTGTTATGCATGTGTTCCTCCCATTCATTTCCCACTTAGTAATTTCATACCTGTTTACCAGTATACACCAACTTTCCGTTTCTTGCATCCATGAAATGAAAAGAAAGTTGATAAATTTTCCTATTTAGTTATTGACAACTAATACACGTTAGCATATACTAACCATGAAATAAATGAAAATGACTCTCAATTACAAATGAGGAGAAACCGAATCAAAGGAGAAAGAAGGTAATGAGTATGCCACTATCTATGGTAAAAGAAGGCGAAATCAATACAATCTGTAAGGTCGGCGGCAAAGAAGAAACCAGAAAATTTCTTGAGAATCTTGGTTTTGTATCCGGCGGAGAGGTAACAGTAGTATCCCAGATTGACGGTAACATTATTGTCAATGTTAAAGGTTCCCGTGTTGCAATCGGAAGGGATATGGCAAATAAGGTTATGGTGATGTGAGTGCCCATTCGATCGTCGTTAGAGGGATTGAATCACATCATAATATTATAAAATGTTGTAGAAAGAAGGAAAGAGATGAAAACATTAAAAGAAGTTGCCTGTGGGCAGACAGTCAAAGTGGCAAAATTAAATGGTGAAGGTCCTGTAAAGAGAAGAATTATGGACATGGGAATTACAAAGGGCGTAGAAGTATTCGTACGTAAAGTAGCACCCTTGGGAGATCCGATCGAAGTAACGGTCCGCGGTTATGAATTATCCCTGCGTAAAGCCGATGCGGAAATGATCGAAGTTGAATAATACAAATAATATAGAGCAAACAGAAAGGAAGTAAAATTATGAAAATTGCATTAGCAGGTAATCCGAACTGTGGAAAAACCACGTTATTTAATGCATTGACAGGCTCTAACCAGTTCGTAGGAAACTGGCCCGGAGTTACCGTAGAGAAAAAGGAAGGAAAGCTGAAAGGCCATAAGGATGTTATCATCATGGACCTTCCGGGAATTTATTCCCTTTCTCCTTACACCTTAGAGGAAGTTGTTGCCAGAAATTATCTGATTGCAGAGCGTCCGGATGCCATCTTAAATATCGTAGATGGCACGAACATTGAGCGTAACCTGTATCTGTCCACACAGTTAATGGAGCTTGGTATTCCTGTTGTTATGGCTGTAAACATGATGGACCTGGTAAACAAGAGCGGTGACAAGATCAATCTTGACAAGTTAAAAGAGAAGATGGGCTGTGCAGCCGTTGTTGAAATCTCCGCATTAAAGGGTACCGGTATCCAGAAGGCAGCAGAAGCAGCAGTTGTTGCAGCAAATGTTGGAACTGCTACAAAGGTACATAAGTTCAATACCAAAGTTGAAAATGTACTGGAATCCATCGAAGATAAGCTTGGCAGCGATGTTCCGGAAGAGCAGAAGAGATTCTTCGCAATTAAGCTGTTAGAGCGTGACGATAAGATTGCACAGCAGATGAAGAAGGTTCCGGATGTATCCGCAGAAATCGCTTCCATCGAAAAGGAAATGGATGATGATACCGAAAGTATTATCACCAACGAAAGATATATTTACATTTCTTCCGTTATTAAAGAATGCTACACAAAGAAGAGCAAAAAGCAGTTAACCGTATCAGATAAGATCGACCGCGTGGTTACCAACCGTATCGCTGCATTACCGATCTTCGCAGTAGTAATGTTCTTGGTATATTATGTATCTGTAACAACCGTTGGAGCGTTCTTAACAGACTGGACCAATGATACCCTGTTTGGTGAATGGATTGTTCCCGGTGCACAGAGCCTGTTTGAAAGCATTGGCTGTGCAGACTGGTTAACCGGACTTATCGTAGACGGTATTATCTCCGGTGTTGGTGCCGTACTTGGATTCGTACCTCAGATGCTGGTACTGTTCCTGTTCCTGGCATTCTTAGAGTCCTGTGGATATATGGCCCGTGTCGCATTCATTATGGATCGTATTTTCCGTAAGTTTGGTCTTTCCGGAAAGAGCTTTATTCCAATGCTGATCGGCTCCGGTTGTGGTGTTCCGGGCGTTATGGCATCCCGTACCATCGAAAACGACAGAGACCGTAAGATGACCATAATGACTACTACATTTGTTCCCTGTGGAGCAAAGCTTCCGATTATTGCCCTGATTGCAGGTGCATTCTTCGACAATGCAGGATGGGTTTCATGGAGTGCATATTTCGTAGGTGTTGCAGCAATTATCTGTTCCGGTATTATTTTAAAGAAAACAAAGATGTTCGCAGGTGATCCTGCACCGTTCGTTATGGAGCTTCCTGCATATCACTGGCCTACCGTTGGCAACGTATTAAGAAGTGTATGGGAAAGAGGCTGGTCCTTCATTAAGAAGGCAGGTACCATCATCCTTCTTTCTACTATCGTTCTCTGGTTCTTAATGAGCTTTGGATGGACAGACGGCGGCTTTGGAATGTTAGAGGCTGAACAGCTGAATGATAGTATCCTGGCTAAGATCGGCAGTGCCATTGCATGGATCTTCATTCCTCTTGGATGGACACAGGCCGGCGAAGGCTGGAAGATGGCAGTTGCCGCAGTGAGTGGTCTGATTGCAAAGGAAAATGTTGTAGCAACTTTCGGTCTGCTCTTTGGTTTTTCAGAAGTTGCAGAAGATGGTGCAGAAATCTGGGGAAGCCTGGCACAGGTTATGACTCCGATTGCAGCATACGGATTCCTGGTATTCAACCTTCTGTGTGCTCCCTGTTTTGCAGCTATGGGTGCAATCAAGCGTGAAATGAACAATGCAAAGTGGTTCTGGTTTGCAATTGGCTATCAGTGTGGCTTGGCATATATTGTTTCCCTGTGCATTTACCAGATTGGTACCTTGTTTACAACGGGTGCATTTGGCCTTGGAACTGTTGTTGCTTTCTTGCTTGTAGCAGGATTCATTTATCTGCTGGTTCGTCCTTACAAGGAGAGCACATCCTTAAAGACTTCTGATAAGCAGCTTGCAAAACTGAAATAAATATCAGATAATAAAGAAAAGTGATAGAAAAGGAGGATGACTATGGGAACAGCAATCGTACTTCTTGTGTTATGTGCCATCGTTGGTGCAGTCATTTACAAGATGGTTAAGGATAAACGAAGTGGGAAATCCTCATGTGGTGGTAACTGTGCCGGATGCGGTATGGCCTGTCACC